>JBBQDD010000080.1:0-8910 GCA_038319335.1 Sphingomonadales bacterium | reverse complement strand
ATCTGGCAGCGGCATTCGGCCCGGTCACTGGCCTGTCGGGCGAGATTCGCTTTACCGATCTGCTCAACATGGAAAGCGCGCCGGGACAGCTGGCGACGATCGCGATCATCAATCCCGGCGTCCCCGTGCTGCAGGGGCTGGTGCGGTATCAGACACTGGCGGGCAATCGTGTCGCGGTGGAGGGCGCGCGCTGGCCGTTTGCCGGCGGGACGCTGGTGTTGGAACCCAGCGTGCTCGATTTCGGCGAGAGCCGCGAGCGCCGCCTGACCTTTCGGGTAGAAGGCGTCAACGCGGCTGAATTTCTGCAGCAGTTCGACTTCAAGAATCTGGACGCGACCGGCACTTTTGACGGCGTGCTGCCGATGATTTTCGATCAACAGGGCGGGCGCATCGAAAACGGGCGGCTGACCGTGCGGGAAACCGGCGGCACCATCGCCTATGTTGGTGAATTGTCGCAGGAAGACCTGGGATTCTGGGGCAATATGGCGTTCCAGGCGCTGAAATCGCTGAAATACCGGACGCTGGAAATCGAGATGAACGGCCCTTTGGCGGGCGAAATGATCACCGATGTGCGCTTTGCCGGGGTGAGCCAGGGTGCGGGCACCACGAGCAATTTCCTGATCCGGCGCCTGCAGAAACTGCCGTTGATCTTCAATGTGCGGATCCAGGCGCCTTTCCGCCAGCTGATCGATTCTGCGCAATCCTATTATGATCCGCGCCGCCTGATTGAACGCAATCTACCTGCCTTGATCGACGCCCAGAACAAGGCCGTCCGCGAGCGGGCCGCACCCGCTACCAATACGGCGCCTGACAAACCCGTTCAGCCCCCTGCAAGCGAGCCCATGCCATGACACAAACTGCATTGACGAACGACGCCGGGAGACCGACCAAGGGTGACATGAACGGATTGATGAGAATGGCGCTGATTGGCGCAACTGGATTGGCAGCCGGGTTGACCGGGGGGTGCGTGAACGTAACCGCGCCCGACAAGCCGATCGTTATCAATCTGAACATCACGATCACCCAACAGGTCGTCTACCGGCTCGACGGCGAGGCAAAGGCGCTTATCCAGAGCAACCCAGGGATATTCTGATGACGAAGTTTTCACGCACACCCGCCAGGCTGGCAATTGCTGCGGTTGCCCTGCTCGCCACCGGCCTGCTGGCGACGGCGGCGATGGCGCAGCGTGATCCCGCCTATCAGGCCGCGCGATCCGCTGGCCAGGTGGGTGAAAAGCCCGATGGCTATCTGGGCATTGTCGGCGCGGAAACGCCTGCGCTGCGGGCGCTGGTCAACAACATCAACATCCAGCGTAAGGCTGCCTATACGCGCAGCGCGGCGGACAGTGCGACGGTGGAGCAGTTCGCCTTCACATCGGGCTGCAACCTGATCGCCCAGACAGCGCCGGGAGAGAAATACCAGGCACCCGATGGCAGCTGGAACACCCGCACCAGCGCCCCCCCGGAACGCGATTCGCGCTGTATCTAGGCGGCAGCTCACGGGCATCGTCGGGGCGTTGCCCGCCTGTTGCAGCAGGGGAGAACGCGCGCGGTTGACTTGCCAGCCCCCCCTTTCTAAACGGACCCCGCCTCGGGGGCTTCGGCCTGCCGGTGCTTGTCGTCGCCCGCTTGTTGCGCGGCGGCGTTTTCTTATCAGGATGTGCTCGCGTTGGCAGACGACCGCCAGAACGGACCCGATAATCTTGCGGCCCGAATTGCGCGTGCGAAGGCAGAGCATGACGTCGCCGGTCATTCGGCGGCGGCGGCATCCGAAAATAAGGGCTGGGCGATCGGCATTGAATTTGTCGGCCTGGTCCTGGTGGCTACAGCGATTGGCTGGGGCATCGACAATTACACCGGTCTGGGGTCAAAGCCCTGGGCCATGATCATCATGCTGGTGTTTGGCTTTGCCGCCGGCGTCTATCGCGCGATACAAACATCGTCGCAGTTTGACGCCGATCCCACCAGCGGCAACAGGAAATAAGGCGACCGACATGGCCGGCCCGATGGAACAGTTCGCACTCAAGGTGCTCAAGCCGCTGAATGTGGCCGGTTTCGATGCGTCGTTCACCAATTCGTCGTTGTGGATGGCGATCGCCGTTACTGGTATTGCCATTTTCCTGTTCGTGGGCACCGCCAAGCCGCAATTGGTGCCGGGGCGCATGCAGGCAGCCGTCGAATATCTTTATGATTTCGTGCAGGGCATGCTTGACGAAAATGTGGGGCCAAAGGGCCGCCGGTTCACGCCGATTCTGTTTTCACTCTTCATCTTCGTGCTGGTCTGCAATCTGCTGGGCCTGATCCCCTGGGTTGGGGCATTTACCCCGACCAGCCATATTGCGGTCACGCTGGGATTGGCGATGCTGGTGTTCGTGATCGTTCTGATCGTCGGCTTTGCCAGCCATGGGCTGCATTTCTTCAGCCTGTTCTGGCCGAAGGACACGTTCCTGCCACTCGCGATGTTCGTGGCTGCGATCGAGTTTTTGAGCTTCCTTAGCCGCCCGTTCACGCTCGCCATTCGCTTGTTTGCCAACATGACGGCGGGGCACGTGCTGTTGAAAGTGTTCGGTACGTTCGTGGTGACGCTGGGGTCGTTCGGGGCGCTGCCCTATGTGTTCGGCATCCTGCCGCTGGCAGTCAACGTCGCGCTGTCTGCGCTGGAAGTGCTGATCGCGGTTGTGCAGGCCTATGTTTTCGCACTGCTCGCATCGATCTACCTCAACGATGCGATCAATCTTCACTAAAGTTTACCCATACTATATTCATGTAACTCGAAAGGTTTTGAAATGGACGTTGATTCAGCACGAGTAATTGGCGCAGGCTTGGCAGCAATCGGTGCGGGCCTTGCCGCAATCGGCGTTGGCTCGATTTTCGGCCAGTATCTGAACGGCGCGCTGCGCAATCCGGAAGCTGATGCCAAGATGGGCGGCCGCCTGATCTTCGGTTTCGCGGTTACCGAAGCGCTTGGCCTGATCGCCGCCGTCGTCGCGCTCGCGCTCGCCTTTTCGTAAGACAGCCGCTTCTTCGTAAAGGGCGGGCCCATGCCGCAATTTGAATTTTCCACCGTTTTCTGGCCTCAGCTAATCTGGCTCGCGATCTTTTTCGTGATCCTGTATTTCGGCATCGTCCAGCGCACTCTGCCAAAGCTTGGCCGGGTTATAACGGCCCGTGAAAATCAGATGACGGGTGATCTCGCTACCGCGGAAAAGGCGCAGGCCGAAGCGACCCAGCTTGGCCTGGATTATGATGCCAGCGTTGCCGCTGCGCAGGAAGCTGCGCGGGCCCAACTCAACGCCGCCCGCGTCAATGCAGCAACCGCGATCGAGGCAAAGCTGGCGGCTGCCAACGCCACCCTTGATGCGAATGCTGCCGCTGCCCAAGCTGTGTTGGACGCGGCACGCGGCAACGCGTTGGCGGAGATTGAAACGGTTGCAGCGGAAGCAGCAACCGCCATCGTCGAAAAGCTGACCGGCATGCGTCCGGCAGATGACGACGCGATCGCCGCTGCGCGCATGGCCATGGGCTGAGGACGATGACGATGTTTGCACTTACCTTCGTCCTCGCCGAAGCTGCGGGCCATGAAGAAGGGCCCACCCTGCTTGGGTTTGGCGCTGAAGGCTGGGTGTATTGGGGCCTGACGATCTTTCTGCTGCTGGCGATTTTCTATGCCAAAGCGCCGCAGAAGATTGCCGAGGCGCTCGATGCTCGCATTGCCAACACCCGCCGCCAGTTGGATGAGGCCACTGCAATCCGCGCCGAGGCTGAGGCCCTGCTCGCCGATGCCAAAAAACGCAGTGCTGCCAGTGCGGGCGATGCCGCGGCGATTATCGCGCATGCCGAGGCTGAGGCGAAGACGATGCTGGCCAAGGCGGAAGCCGACGCGGCTGACCTGATGGCACGCCGCGCCAAAATGGCTGAGGACAAGATCGCCGCCGCTGAGCGCGGTGCCATTGCAGAGGTGCGTGCCAAGGCGGCGGATGCAGCCACCCGCGCCGCCACCGCGATCATCATGGATCGCCATGATGCCAGTGCCGACAAGCCATTGGTGGATCGCACGATTTCCGGGCTCGCCCGCGTCAACTGACGGCAAGCGTGCCTGCTGCATGGGCGGGTGACGCTTCGGCCTAGCTATTGCCGCAATTTTGCGCTTTTAGGCGGTGGGCGATTCGCGCCCTGCCATTCTAGAAAGACGCCCCCATGAAGCTTTTTGCTGTTGCCGCCCTGCTGACGCTGACCGCCGCTCCCGCCCTGGCGCAAACCGCCCCGGCTGCTCCTGCCGCCCCTGCGATGACGGCTCCTGCCGTCACGGCGCCAGGTGCCGCCAAGCTGACCATCGACTCGCCCATCGAGGCGCTGGTCGGCGACGCCAAGGCCAAGACGGTGCTTGAAGGCGTGATCCCCGGTCTGTCCGCCCACCCCAGCTATGACCAGTTCAAGGCGATGAGCCTGACGCAGGTTCAGCCCTATTCGGGCGGTGCGATCACTGACGAAATGATCAAGAAGATCACCGACGGCCTCGCCGCAATCAACTAATCACGCGACGACAATGGCGCACCGCCAGTGGCCATGGCTGCTGGCGGTGCGGATTGCGTGGTCGCTCGACCCGCTACGCGCGCCGCAAGCGCGCCCCAAACGCGGTGCTCGCTGCGTCGAGTGACTGCGATTGTACCGAAACGCCAGCGGCCACATTCGTGATGTTCTGGGCGAGTGCCACCGCGCCGTTCGCCTGTTCCTCAAGCGCCTGAAGATCGGACTGCACGGTTTGCGCGCCGCCTGTCGCCAGGTCGACGCTGGCAAAGATGCCGTCGGTCGCCGCGCTCTGGGCATCGATGGCGCGGGCAATGTCGTTGGCGCCCCCGGCGATTCGCCCCACATCCAGCGCGATCGCCTCTACAGAGGCCGCAACGTCCCCCGCATTGTGATCCATATCGGCGATGTGGCGGGCGATATCGACGGCGGCGCTTCTGGTTTGCGCCGCCAGCGCCTTCACCTCGCCGGCGACAACCGCAAAGCCGCGCCCCGCTTCACCCGAATGGGCGGCTTCGATCAGTGCGTTGAGGGCCAGGGTGTTGGTGCGCGCCGCAATGCGCTCGATTTCGGCTGTGATTCCGCGGACGGAGGCGCTGCTGGCGGCAAGCGCCTCGGTTTGGGTGCGTGCGCGTTCTGCGATGATTTCGGCCGTTGCCGTCGCGTTGACCTGACCCGCGACTTCGCAGGCAATCTCGCCAATCGCGGCGCGCAGGCGGGCTGCCGATGCATGCACCTGGCTCATTGAATTGGTGACCATCACCGCGCGTTCACGCACGGCGGTCACATGGCGCACACTGGTGCCGCCCAGATCAGCCAGCGTCGTCGTTGAACCGCGCAATTGCTGGACGGCGTCGCTCAGCGCGCCAATGGTCGCGATAACCGATGTTTCAAATCGCTGCGCGTGATCGGCCATTTCCGTCCTGCGGGCCGTGGCGATTTCCTCTGCTTCCACCAGTCGAAAACGTTGATGGTCGCGCTCAAGCGCGTGACGCGCTTCAAGGCCCTGCTGCTCCTCCTCGCGCCGTCGCGCCTCCAGCGCGGTCAGGTCGATCCCCGCGCGAAAGCGTTCCGTAAATTGCCGCGCCTGGACGCAGCCAGTGGCCATCAGCGTCACGACCAGCACCGCAATCGCGACCGCATAAACCCAGGGCACGGTAACCATCTGGCCAAGGCTGATGGCCAGCCCGGTGCCGACCACTGACATGCACATCAGGCCGGCAACGGGCACCAGCGCGAACAGGCTCGCCGCCAGGCACAAGGTCGCCACCTGAAGGCATGCGATCGCCACCCAGTCAGCGCCAACCGGCAAGGTGCCCAGCAATGCAAAGAACAAAAACCACGCGACCCCGATTGCGAGCGCATAGCAGTTAAGGCCCATTTCCAGCCGTGATGGCGTGAGTGCGCGACGCTGTGCAACGCGTTTGTCGAAAAAGAAAAGCACGGCCAGGCCGACCACGAGATACACGGGTAAAGCGGCCAAAATGGCGAAGTAGCGACCGGTCTGAATGGCAAAACACCCAGCAAAGGCCAGTGAGGTCAACAGATTGAGCGGTACGTACCAGCCGATCATTCGGATCGTCGCGTTGATCCGCTCGCTGCGGCTCAATCGATCAATGCCGAGCAAATCCTCCAAACGCGCCCGCCGCATCGGAATTCTCGCCCGCCATGTTTCATGATCAAAGCCCAGCGCCATAGGGGTAAATAGCCTCAACATAGTTACCTGATTGTTAACTATGCTTGGGGGCGCTGGACCGGGCTGGTGCCGGACGCTCCTGAACCCTAAAACCGCAGCATTACCCGGCGCGCAATCGCGGGTGACAGGTTGTGGACCAGGTTCAGCACCCGGGTCATGCCGACATGCGCCTCGGCGCGATCAGCCTCGATCGCGGCGACGATCTGGCGGGCGCAATCGCTGACGGGCATTTTCTTGCGGTTCTGCGTTGCCGTCATCCGGGTCTCGACCACCGGGGGCAGCACTTCCATTACATGAACATTGCTGCCTGCCAGTTGCGCGCGCAGCGCCATGGTGAAGCTGCGCAAGCCCGCCTTGGTGGCGCAATAAACGGGCGATCCCTTGTTGGGGGCGATGGCCAGCCCTGACGTCACGTTGACGATCATCGCCGCCGGGCGTGCGCGCAATCCGTCGATCAGGCGGGTGGTCAGGTGGATGGGCGTGGTCAGGTTCAGGGCGATACAATCATCGACACTGGCCAGATCAATCGCGGCTGCGCCATCCGGTGCCGACAGATCATAGCCAGCGCCCTTGCCGGCATTGTTGACCAGGATATCGATCGGCCATTGCCGTACCGCATCGACAATCCGGTCGCGCCCGGCGTCGGTTGACAGGTCGGCGTCGATCGCCTCCAGCCCCTCGGCATGGGCCGCAGCCAGCCGGGCCGGATCACGCCCGCAGATGATCACCTTTGCCCCCCGCGCGCGCATCGCCAGCGCGAGTGCCAGGCCGATTCCGTCGGTGCCGCCGGTCACCAGTGCAGTCTTGCCGTTCAGGTCCATTCAACCGCTTTCCGTTTCCCACTAGTGCCGATCAACATAGCCGTTGTTGCGGCTGGCGCGCCGCCCTAACTGAAGCCAATGCGTGAACCACACCAACCCGATCGCTTCAATGAAGACAAGGCTGCGTTTGCGGTGCGCGGCGTGGATGCGCCCGATCTGGAGGCAGGCGTGGCAGCGATCCGCAATGTGCTGGCCACCTTGCCCGCGCGGCCGGGCGTGTACCGGATGAATGATGCGCGCGGCGATACGTTGTATGTGGGCAAGGCGCGGGCGCTGAAAAGCCGGGTGACCAACTATACCCAGGTCGATCGCCTGTCGCGCCGGTTGCAGCGGATGATTGCGCAGACCCGCAGCATGACGATCGTGACGACGAATAACGAGGCAGAGGCGCTGCTGCTGGAGGCGCAGCTGATCAAGCGGTATCGCCCGGCCTATAATGTGCTGCTGCGCGACGATAAAAGCTTCCCCTTCATCCTGCTGCGCGCCGATCATGAATTTCCGCGCATCCAAAAACATCGCGGCGCGCGGCGGGCCAAGGGCAATTATTACGGGCCGTTCGCCAGCGCGGGCTCCGTCAACACCACGCTGAACGCGCTGCAGAAGCTGTTCCTGCTGCGCAGCTGCACCGACAGTTTCTTTCGCAATCGCGATCGGCCCTGCCTTCTGTACCAGATCAAGCGGTGTTCGGCGCCCTGCGTCGGGCGGATCGGCGCGGGCGAATATGCGGAGCTGGTGGGAGATGCCAAAGCGTTCCTGGCGGGCAAATCGACTGAGGTGCAGGCCAAGCTGGGCCAGCAGATGGAAGCCGCCGCCGAGGCGATGGATTTTGAGCTCGCGGCGATCCTGCGGGATCGGCTGCGCGCGCTGACCTTCATTCAGGGGTCGCAGGCGATCAATGCCGATGGGTTGGGCGATGCCGATATCTTTGCGATGGCGAATCGCGACGGGGTGATTGGCATCCAGGCGTTTTTCATCCGTGGCGGGCAGAATTGGGGGCATCGCAGCTTTTTCCCCGCGCACACCAATGATGTGCCCGAGGACGAGGTGCTGACCAGCTTTCTGAGCCAGTTCTACGAAGAAGTCCCGCCACCGCGCACGATTTTCCTCGATCGCGACCTGGCCGAGGGCGAATTGCTGGGGGAGGCGCTGGGTGCGGCGGCGGGGCACCGGGTCGCGCTGTCGACGCCGCAACGGGGGGTGCGCCGCCGCCTGCTCGATCAGGCAAAGCGCAATGCGGAAGAAGCGCTCGACCGGCGGCTCGCCGAAAGCACGACCCAGGCCCGGCTGCTGCGCGAAGTGGCGGAGTTGTTCGATCTGGGCGAGCCACCCGATCGCATCGAGATTTACGACAACAGCCATATCCAGGGCACCAATGCACTGGGCGCGATGGTCGTCGCCGGGCCGGAGGGGTTCCGCAAGGGCCAGTACCGCAAGTTCAACATCAAGAACCCGGATACCGCGCCGGGTGATGATTTCGCGATGATGCGCGAAGTGTTCACCCGCCGGTTCGCCCGCGCGCAGGATGAAGACCCTGATCGCGACGCGGGCGACTGGCCCGATCTGGTGCTGATCGATGGCGGGCGCGGGCAGCTGAACGCCGTGAAGAGCGTGCTGGAGGGGATGGGGATTGAGGATGTATGCCTGGTCGGCATCGCCAAGGGGCCGCACCATGGCCGCGATGGGCGTGAGGTGTTTCACCTGATGGATGGCCGCGAAATCCAGCTGCCGGTCAACGCGCCGGTGCTGTTCTACCTTCAGCGGCTGCGCGACGAAGTCCACCGCTTTGCGATCGGCGCGCACCGGGCAAAACGCGCCAAGGCGATCGGCGCGAGCCCGCTCGATGAAGTGCCCGGCATCGGCCCGGCGC
>JBBQDD010000079.1:0-9096 GCA_038319335.1 Sphingomonadales bacterium | reverse complement strand
GCCTCAAGCCCCTTATATTGCGGGGTAAAACCACATTTGGAGGCGGTGTTGACGATCAACAGCACCTTGCCAGCGTAGATCGACAAATCGACTGGCTTGCCGTCGGCACCCTTGACCTGAAAATCGGTGATTGCTGCCATGATTCTCCCCCCCCTTAAATGCGTTGGATCAGTTACTGCCGGTTTTCCGCGCTCACACCAGCCGCCCCTCGTTCAGCCGCACCACCCGGTCCATCTGGGCGGCCAACCGCTCGTTGTGCGTGGCGATCAGCGCTGACGATCCCTCATCGCGCACAAGCCGGAGCAGTTCGGCCAGCACGATGCCTGCGGTCGCCTCATCCAGATTGCCGGTGGGTTCGTCGGCGAGCACCAGCGCCGGCTTGTTGGCAAGCGCGCGGGCGACGGCAACGCGCTGCTGTTCGCCACCCGACAACTGGCTGGGGCGATGGGTGAGCCGGTGCCCGAGGCCAAGCGTGGTGAGCAATGACGTCGCCCGTGCCTCTGCCTGGGGCCGGGTGCTGCCGTGAATCAGCAGCGGCAGCACGACGTTTTCGGTCGCGTTGAAATCTGGCAGCAAATGATGGAACTGATAGACAAAACCCAGATAATCGCGGCGGATCAACGTCCGCCCATGGCTGTCCAGCCGCGCGGCTTCCGTACCGGCAATCCTGATCGATCCGCCAAACCCGCCCTCCAGCAGGCCGACCGCTTGAAGCAAAGTCGATTTGCCCGACCCCGATGGCCCGAGCAGGCCGACAATCTCGCCCTTGCCAATTGTCAGGTCCACGCCGCGCAGGACATGGATCGTATCCTCGCCCTGCACAAAGCTGCGGGTCAGGCCTGTCATCTGTACGACCGGCTCACTCATAACGCAGCACCTGAACCGGATCGGTGTTGGCCGCCTTGAACGCCGGGTAAAGGGTGGCGAGAAAGCTGAGCACCAGCGCCATCACCGCGATGACGATGATTTCCACCGGATTGGGCTTTGACGGCAATTCGGTGAGAAACCGGATCGATGGATCCCACAGGTTTTGCCCGGTGACGAGCTGGATGAAGTTCACCACGCTCTGCCGGTAAAACAGGAAAATAAACCCCAGCAGCAACCCGGCCACCATGCCCAGCGCACCAATGGTGGTGCCGACGACCATGAAAATCTTGATCAGCCCGCTCCGCGTTGCCCCCATCGTCCGCAGGATCGCGATATCGCGGGTCTTGGCGCGGACCAGCATGATCAGCGACGACAAGATGTTGAACACCGCGACCAGAATGATGATCGACAGCACGGTGAACATCGCGATCCGCTCCACCTCAAGCGCCTCAAACAATTGCGCGTTCAGCTGGCGCCAATCGGCCACGACCCCGCGACTGCCGATCTTGGCGGCCAATGGCGACACAATCCCGCCGACCTGATCAGCGTTCACCGTATTCAGCTCAATCACGCCAACGGCATCGCCCATCAGCAACAGGGTCTGCGCATCCTCCAGCGGCATCAGCACATAGGCCTTGTCATAATCATACACGCCGATCTCGAAGATCGCGCCTACGGTGTAGGATACGATGCGCGGCACGGTGCCGAACGGCGTCGTTTGTCCCTGCGGGCTGAGCAGCGACACCTGGCTGCCCACCTGCGCGCCCAGCGCCTCCGCCAATCGTGATCCGATGCCGATCCGCCCGCTGCCCGGCGTGACGCTGGCAAGCGATCCGCTGAGTTCCTTGCCCTTCAACGACGGATTGCTGCGGATATCGGCAACGCGCATGCCGCGCACCAGCACCGCTTCCACCCGTCCGTTATAGCTGGACATCAACGGCTGCTCGATCAGCGGCGTTACCTCGGTAATCCCCGGGGTTGCCCGCGCCTCTGCCACGATCTCGCGCCAGTCCGGCAAACGACCACCATAGCCCTGGATCACCGCATGGCCATTCAGCCCGACAATCTTGTCGAACAATTCCGCGCGAAAGCCGTTCATCACGCTCATCACGATGACCAGCGCAGCAACGCCCAGCATCACCGCCGCCAGGCTGATGCCGGCCACCAAAAAGATGAAGCCCTCACCCTTTCCGGGCAACAGGTAACGGCGCGCGATCATCCGTTCATAGCGCGAAAGGAGCATAGAAATCGGTCCCAGGCCCCCGCCCGGAATTGGGCTGATCACCCTCTAGGGCGGTGTCGGGCTGCATGCAACCGCGACACAATCTGTTGCGGATTCGCCACACGCGCGCAGCAATAGTACGATGAACGCACGATTTACCGATGACAATTCCAACTGCTGCACCTAGCAGTCTTGCCACTGACACACAGGCAATGGCCGTGGTTCGGGGAAGCTGAAAGCCTTGATCGCGAACAGGGGCGCATGATCGGGCGAAGGCAATTAGGGGGCTGACGAGCGATCGTCACGCAGGCGCCCGGGCTGGCAACGGCCCGGGCGTTTCCTGTTTGGCTCAGAAGCTTTTGGAAATCGTGGCACCAAAGGTGCGCGGATCCCCAGGCTGACCGACAACCAGCCCAGTGTTGCCCGATTGCAGCGCCAGCAGCTCGAAGTAATTCTGGTTGAATGCGTTGCGGACCCAGCCGAAAACATTCCAATTGTTCCGCGCCTTCACGCCGATGCGGAAGTTGCTGATCGCGTATCCGGCCACATCCGTGTACAGCGAACGCGACGGATTGGACGAGAAGTTCGACCGGTAACTGCCATCATAGCCGATGTAGAATTCGCTGTTGGCGCCAGCGATCCGCACCGGCACATTATATTCAGCACCATAAGAAAATGCCCATTTCGATACGCCGGGCAAACGCTGGCCAGAGATGTTGCAGTTGGCCGGGCTGAAGCCGCCGGGCGTCGCCGCAGGACTGGCGGGGTTCGCCACCGTCGCCGCTGCACCGCCAGCCAGCTCGGGCGGGCATGGGGCGTCGACGAAACGCACATAGCGGGCATCGGTGAAGGCACCATTGGCATAAAGGCTGAGCCGCGATGTTGGGCGCAGCGCCGAATCGATTTCGATCCCGCGCGTGCGGACCTTGCCGGCATTGGCCAGAAACCCCCGCAAGACGCCGAGCTGGCCGTTGGTAACGGTCGCCTGATAATCCTCGCTCTCTGTCCAGAATGCCGACAGGTTCACCGTTGCCCGGCGATCAAGAAACTGCGTTTTCAGGCCAAGCTCATAGTGATTGACCTGTTCGGGCTTCACCGTTGCGGCAGCAAGGATGGGGTTGTTGGCGGCGTCCAGCGGCAACCCGGACAGGTTGATCCCGCCCGATTTGTAACTGCGGGCATAAGTAGCATAGCCCAGAATGTCCGATGTCGCCTGGTAAGATGCGGTAATGTCGCCGGACACGTTCCAGTCATCAAAGCTTGGCTGATAGCTTTGCGGGGCCAGCACCGCGCGCTGATCGGCGTTCAGCGTCGTGCTGCCTGTACCCGTCGTCACGACGGAGACGAACGAGCCATTCTTGCGATCATAATTCACGCGCAAGCCCGGGGCGATTTGCAGCCTGTCCGTCACGTGCCAGGTAAGCTTGCCGAACAGCGCGGCACTGGTGTTTGTAAAGCCGATCGTGTTGCGCGCCGTCAGCCCGTTCAACACTGCGGGGTTGTTGGCATTTGCGGTGCTGGGGTTGATCAGGAACCGGCTTGCCGCCGACCCTTGCACCTGCAGCCCCTGCGTATCGACGCGCTGTTCGAAGTAAAATGCGCCGATTACATAATCCAGCGGGTTGGTGCCGTTCGATGACAGCCGCACTTCCTGGCTGAACTGGCTTTGCTGCGATGGGTTGGCGGACACCGTGGTAACGGGCAAGCCAATGAAATCACGGTCGTTCGATGGCGTCCAGTGCCAGAATCGATAGGCCGTGACTGACGTTATCGTCGCGCCGCCCAAGTCCCAATTGGCGAGCAGCGAACCGCCGCCAAGTTCCTGCAAGGCCCGCAACGGGCTGTCGACATCCGTCACCCGATCAAACGGATTGGTCGATGGCACGGCATAGTTGAATGCCGCAGCCAGCGCCGCATATTGGCGGTTCAGCGGGCGCTGCGTAGTGCCAACCCGCGCATAATATTGCACGCAGCATACGGGATCCTGGCGGTTGTAATCGCCGTACAGCGTCAGATCGAGATTATCGGCCGCGCGCCACAGCAACTGCCCGCGCACGCTGACATTATCCTGGCTGTTCTGAAATTCATTCTGGCGCACATTGAAAATCGTGCCGCGCCGCGTTGTGACCGAGGTCGACAGCCGCAGCGCGAGCTTGTCGGCAATCAACGGGCCAGAAACCGATGCTTTGCCCTGGAAGAAATCATAATTGCCGCCGGTCAGTTCAACGCGCGCTTCGGGCGAAAAGCTCGGTTTGCGGGTGGTGAGGTTGATCGCCCCTGCCGTGGTGTTCTTGCCGTACAGCGTGCCCTGCGGCCCGCGCAGGATTTCGATCCGGTCGGTATCGGTAAAGTCGAAGCTCGCCGACGCAATCCGGCTGTAATAGACTTGGTCGACATAGATGCCGACGCCCTGTTCGATGCCGTCGTTCGTCAACCCGAATGGCGCGCCAAGCCCGCGGATATTCGCTGCGGAATTGCGCGGGTTGGTAGAATAAAATTGCAGCGTCGGCTGCAATTGCGTCAACCTGTTGACGTTGTAGGTTCCCGTTTCGGCCAGAGCCTGCCCCCCGATGACGGAAATCGCGATCGGCACGCGTTGCGCGGCCTCGTTACGGCGGCGGGCACTGACGACGATATCGCCGCTACCCTGCTGCGCCGTACCAAGTCGCCCGGCATCGTCGCCCGCCTGTTCCTGCGGCGCATCGGATGTCTGTGCCTGGCTGTCTGAGGGCGGGGCGGGACTGGCTGGCACAGCCTGGGCCAGCAGCAACATGGGCAAGTGAGCGAGCATGATTTCCCCTTCGTCTGACGATCAAAGATCGAGTCGGCACACTAATTCCCACCAATCGAGTATGATTTCACGCCGTCCAAAACTATCACCCTCAAAACCCCAACTTTATTGCCGCAGATTTTCGCCATTCGTGGTCTTGACGATGCGGCAAGACGCCCCAAATCAGCGCCCGCACGGTGCCATTCGGGCCGTGCAGATGCGGCGTCGCGCAGTGGCGGGCGTCGTTTTGGACGTTCAACTTGCTCAATGGAGAAATTGAAAATGCGTCAGTTTGATTTGACCCCCTATCGCCGCTCGGCCATCGGTTTTGACCGGCTGTTCGACATGCTGGAAACCAGCGCGCGCCAGGCGACGACGGAAAACTACCCGCCCTTCAACCTGGAGCGGCTGGCAGAGGATCGCTACCGGATCACGCTCGCCATCGCCGGATTCTCGCGTGATGATATCGAGATCACGGCACATCAGAACCTGTTGCTGGTGCAGGGCAAGAAGGACGACAATAGCGGCTCCACCGGTGCGTTCCTGCACCTTGGCATCGCCAACCGCAGCTTTGAGCGTCGCTTCGAACTCGCCGATTTCGTCCGTGTGGATGATGCGCGGCTGAACGACGGGCTGTTGACCATCGATCTGGTGCGGGAAGTGCCCGAAGCGATGAAGCCCAAGACGATCGCGATCAAGACGGGCGCACCGCTTGCCGCGATCGAGGTGAATGACGTGGCCGAGGCGAAGGCCGCTTAATCCTTCTGTTGGCGGTAGTTTGGGGCATCCGGCGCTCGCGTCGGGTGCCCCTTTGTTGTTGGCGATGATGAAATTTGGCGTTGGGCGACGGGTTTCGACGCCAAACGGACATCAGTCGCCCTCGATTGGCGGGCCATCGGGCTTGTCGACCACCCAGGTGTGATCCTCGACGACTACCGCAGGAATCGGTTTTCCGGCGGCATTGCGCCTTGGCTTGAACCGGAAGCGTTCGGTAATCAGCCGACAGGTCGCCGCATCAAGCTCTGCATTACCGCTCGACCGGGTAACGGCACATTCGGTCACGCGCCCGCGCACCCCGACGGTGTACCGCACGAACAAAGTGCCGCCGATGCCCGCTTCATAGGGGCCGCGTGGATAATCCCGCCCGGTGATCCGCCCACCGGTCTTGCGCAGCGGCGCGCCGCCACCCCCGTCGCCATCCCCCGCTCCGCCGCTGCCGCTGCCATTGCCCTGCCCGCCACTGCCCGAGCCGGGTCCGGCAACCAGCGCAGCGCCAGATGCGGTTGCGCCGCCATCATTGGCCTTGGTCGTGACGACGACGATAGGCGGCACCGGCATCAGGATGACGGGAGGGGGCGCGACGATTGGCGTCGCCTTCGCGCGCAAATTGGGCGCCGACGCTGCGCCTTGCGGTCGCAATTGTGCGTCGCGGAGTGGTATTTCGGGCTTCGGCGCGGGGGGCGGTGGCGGCGGCGACACGGCGAAGAGCTTCATCGCCTCCGGCATCGCCTGACTGAAATTCACCGCGAACCCCGCGATCAGCGCATAGCCAAATGCCGCCTGCACAATCACGGCAGCGGTGCCTGCCCGCACGCGGTCTTTTCTGGACGAGGCGGTAAAACTCATAACTGCGGGCGTTTCCGTGAGCGGGCTCAATCGCCATCCTATGGCGCAACACCCTGAACGCCGCCTTGCGCCCTGCTGTTCCCGGCGCGGTGGTTCCCGGCGCTGTGCCCTAAACCAATCTGCTCTGCCGCACCGCTGCTTCGATAAAGCTAGCGAACAGCGGATGGGGGTCGAACGGCTTGCTTTTCAGTTCCGGATGGAACTGAACGCCGACGAACCACGGATGATCGGGCCGTTCGACGATTTCGGGCAGCATCCCATCAGGCGACATGCCCGAAAACACCAGCCCGCCCTTTTCCAGCACATCCCGGTAGCCCGTGTTGACCTCATAGCGGTGCCGATGCCGCTCGCTAATCTCTCCGGTGCCATAGATCGACGAAACGACGCTGTTGCCATCGAGCTTGGCGGGATAAGCCCCCAACCGCATCGTGCCGCCAAGGTCGCCGCCCTCCTCACGCTTCTGGATGCCATCTGCGGTCATCCATTCGGTGATCATGCCGACCACAGGTTCAGCGGTGGGTCCGAACTCGGTCGAGCTTGCAGCCGCAATACCGCCCAGATCACGCGCGCCCTCCACACAGGCCATCTGCATCCCGAAACAAATGCCGAAATAAGGGATTTCGCGTTCACGGGCAAAGCGGACGCTGGCGATCTTGCCCTCCGCTCCGCGTTCGCCGAACGCGCCCGGCACCAGGATGGCATGCAGCGGCTCAAGCCGCGCCGCGACATCGCTATCGGGCTGTTCGAACAGTTCGGCGTCGATCCATTCGATGTTCACCTTCACCCGGTTGGCGATGCCGCCATGCACCAGCGCCTCGTTCAGCGACTTGTACGCATCCTGCAGCCCGACATATTTGCCGACCACGCCAACCGTCACTTCGCCTTCGGGATTGGTCAGGCGATCCACGATATCGACCCAGCGTGACAGGTCAGGCGTGCTGCCGGGCTCAATGCCAAAGGCGCGCAGCACCTCTGAATCCAGCCCCTCGGCATGATATTGCATCGGCACGGCATAGATGCTGGCGGCATCCAGCGCGGGAATAACCGCTTCCTTGCGGACGTTGCAGAACAACGCGATCTTTGCCCGGTCGCTTTCCGGCAGAAAATGCTCGCAGCGGCAGACGAGCACATCGGGCTGCACGCCAAGCGCGGCAAGCTCACGCACCGAATGCTGGGTCGGCTTGGTCTTCAGTTCGCCCGCTGCTGCGATATAGGGCACCAACGTGACATGGATGCTGACTGATTGGCCGCGCCCCAAATCATTGCGCAACTGGCGGATCGCCTCGATAAACGGCAGCGACTCGATGTCGCCCACCGTTCCGCCAATTTCGCACAGCACGAAATCGACATCATCGGTCTGCGCCTGGGCAAACGCCTTGATCGCGTCGGTAACGTGCGGAATTACCTGTACCGTCGCCCCCAGATAATCGCCGCGCCGTTCGCGCTGGATGATCGTCTGATAAATGCGGCCAGAGGTGATATTGTCGGACTGGCGGCTCGGCACCCCGGTAAACCGCTCATAATGGCCAAGGTCGAGATCGGTTTCGGCCCCGTCGTCGGTCACATAGACTTCGCCGTGCTGATAGGGGGACATCGTGCCGGGATCGACGTTCAGATACGGATCGAACTTGCGAATCCGTACTGAATAGCCCCGCGCCTGGAGCAATGCTGCCAGGCTTGCTGCCATGAGACCTTTGCCGAGCGACGAGACCACGCCGCCGGTGATAAAAATGAACCGCGCCATGGGAGAAAACGCCTAGCGTTGAAATGCCATTGCCGACAAGCGCGCGAATCCGTGCTGCGCGCAAAAATCCGACAAGCTACTGGGATGCAAGCGAAGTTATTGCTCGAGCGGAACCGCGCTATTATCGCCCGGCAGCGTGATCCGGGGGGCCGGTGCCGCGCTGTTGCCATTGGCCGCGGCTGCGGCGACTGCCGCCGCGGAAGGTGTCTCACCCAATGTGGGCGCGGGTGCACCCGGCGCGCGCAGCGGTGCAGTGGGCTTGCGCGCAAGCGACGCATCAACCGACTGTGCCTGGCGCGATGCCGCCATGAACGCGAGCAGGATGCTGAGCGAAATGAACGCGGTGGCCAGAATTGAGGTTGCCCGGGTCAGGAAATCCGCCGCGCCGCGCGCTGACATTAAGCCGCTTGGGCTGCCGCCCATGCCAAGCCCACCACCTTCTGACCGCTGCATCAGGATTACGCCGACAAGCGACGCCGCCACCAGGGCGTCAACGACAAGAAGAAAGGTGAAAAACATAAGCGGGCTGTAATTTCCGAGAGGAGAACTGAAGGGGCGCACATAGGCGAGCAAAGCCCCTCAATCAACCACGGCGATCAGCCGGCGGCACCCCCAGCAGGAACAAATCGTAACCGCACCGAAACCAGCACGGCATTCGCGCGTTCAGACCAGACCCATTCATTTTTACAAGCCGAAACCCGCCATGTCTCCAAATGTCCTTACCGCCCCCAACCCGACCTTTCCGGTTGATGCAGCGCTTGACGGCCTTTCCGGCTGGATGGCGACGCTGATCGATTATGTCCGGTCAGGCGAGCCTGATCTCACCAACCGTCAAATGGCGCTTTTGCTGGTGGTATATCTGCAATC
>JBBQDD010000078.1:0-9252 GCA_038319335.1 Sphingomonadales bacterium | reverse complement strand
GGTATCCGCTGCCCGATGCCGATCTGATTGTCGTGTCGGGCCATAAATTGGGCGGCCCGCCGGGGATTGGCCTGTTGCTGGTGCGTGATCTGGCAGTGCTGGAGCCGGTTGGCGGGCATGAATATGGCTACCGGATGGGCACGGAGAATCTGCCGGCGGTGCTGGGGCTGGCGGCCGCGCTGGAGGCTGGCGGACTGGAAAGCTGGCAAAGCAATGTCGATCAGCGGTTTGCCCTGACCGATATATTTACCGCGTCCGGCGATGTGATCGCACCGGGCGCGCAGGCATCGCACGTATTTGCAGTGGCGATGCCAAACTTGTCCGCCGCCGCGCAGTTGATCCGCTTTGATGCGATGGGCTTTGCCGTGTCGGCGGGCAGCGCCTGTTCATCGGGCACGTTGAAGCGCAGCCGCGCTCTGGCGGCGTTCGGGGTGGATGAAGATACCGCTGCCCGCACGATCCGGATCAGCTTTGGCTGGAACACAACGCCGGACGAGATCGATGCCTTTCGAGAGGCCTGGCTGGAAATCGCGCATGAAGCGGTAACGCGCGCGGCATGAACTACCTCGACTATCAGGCGACAACCCCGCTTGCTCCGGAAGCGTTTGAAGCGATGGTGCCGTGGCTGCGGGATTACCCGGCCAACCCGCATTCACCCCACGCAGCGGGCCGCGCGGCCAAGGCGGTGGTGGAGGTGGCGCGTGATCAGGTGGCGGCGCTGCTGCCGCCGGGCGGATCGGTGAGCTTTACCAGCGGCGCGACGGAGGCGCTGAACTGGGCGATCAAGGGCACGAACGGACCGATTGTCACCCTCGCCACAGAACATGCAGCAGTGCTGGACACAGCGCGCGCGAGCGGACGCCCGGTCACGGTCTTGCCGGTGGGGGCTGACGGGTTGGTCGATCTGGAGGCTGCGCGGGCCGCCATCGTTTCCGGCGTTGGACTCGTCGCTGCAATGCTCGTCAATAACGAGACCGGGATCATCCAGCCCATTGCCGAAATTGTCGTTATGGCACGCGCGGCGGGCGCGCTGACGCTGGTGGATGCCGTGCAGGGATATGGCCGCGTGCCGATTCCCGATGGCTGCGACATGATCGCGCTATCGGCGCACAAGATCCACGGGCCAAAGGGCATCGGCGCGCTGTGGGTGCGGGATGGCATATCCCTCGATCCCCTGCTGCACGGCGGCGGGCAGGAGGCGCTTGGGCGATCAGGCACATTATCGCCTGCGCTGTGCGCCGGATTTGGCACGGCGGCCCGGTTGATGGCGCAGCGGGCGGATTCGGATCGCGCGCATGTCGAACAGTTGTTTGGCATCGCGCGCCAGCAATTTGGCCCTGGCTGGCAGATCAACGGATCAACCGACCATCGTTACCGCGGCAACATCAACATCCGGCGGGGTGGGCTGGACGTGGCCCGGCTGATGTCCGGCCTGCGCGATATCGCCTTTTCCGCAGGATCGGCCTGTGCCAGTGGATCGGGCAGGGCGAGCCATGTGCTGGCGGCCATGGGGTTGACCGAAGCCCAGGCCCGGTCAAGCATCAGGCTGGGTTTTGGCCGATATACGACGCAGGAAGAACTGATGACCGCGATTGACCGCATCATGGCCGCCGCCGCTGCGCAGGATGTGATCGCATGATCAGCGTGCGCTTTATCGCGACGGACGGTTCTGTGCGCGAGGTTATGGCGAAGCCGGGCGACCGCTTGCTCGATATCGCGCAAGCCGATGGCCAGCCGCTGGAGGGAACGTGCGAGGGGCAGATGGCGTGCTCCACCTGCCATGTCATCATCGACCCCGATGATTTCGCCAAGCTGAAGCCTGCGCGCGAGGAGGAAGAGGATATGCTCGACCTTGCGATGGGGGCCACGCGCAACAGCCGCCTGGCGTGCCAGATATGGCTCGACGCGGCCTGGAGCAGCCTGACGGTGAAGATGCCGCGCGAAACGCGGAACATGCAGGGCCGCTGATCATTATGCCTTCAGTGCCTTTCGCACGCGAAGGAGTCCGTGTTTATGAAATTTATCTCCACCATATCCGCCGGTCTGATTGGCGCGGCCGCGATGCTGATGCCCCTCACCGCCAGCGCGCAGCAGATGGGCCCGCAACCGGCCGGGTACCAGGAACAGGCGCGCCATTCCGAGCGCCGCGTTGTCGTGAGCCAGCGGAGCCGCACCGTCACGCGCCATAACGGTTGGCACAACAACCGCACCCGCCGCGTCTGCAAGGTAACCTATCGCAATCACCAGCGCATTCGCCGCTGCCGCACGATCCGCGTTCGTTACTAGTCCTTGATCCCACCGCCCGACTCCCCCATATGCGCCGCGGGAGTCGGGCGGGCGTGGTCGTCGCCAACTTGGTCAGGGTCGGAAGGCAGCAGCCACAACGATTTCGCCACGGGTCGTCCCGGCTCCCACCGCGAACCGTAGCGAAGCTGCGGTGAGCGCGGTCGGCTGGGCAAAGCCCCGTCCGACGACACGGCTTTGCCGGGTCGCTCTCCACCAGCTCCCTTACCTTCCCAAGCCCAAAGCTAATCCACCCGACCCGCTAGCGTCAGCGCCACCGAGCGACTAGATCGATGAGCGATGGCCGACTCTTTCCTCGATCTGGGTGAACCCCCCCAACCTGCCAAGGCAGAGGCTTACCGCGTCCTCGCCCGCAAATATCGCCCGCAGAATTTCAGCGAGCTGATCGGGCAGGATGCCATGGTGACCACGCTGGGCAATGCCATCAAGCGTGGCCGACTGGCGCATGCGTTTTTGCTCACCGGTGTGCGCGGCGTCGGCACAACATCGACTGCGCGGCTGATCGCCAAGGCGCTGAACTGCATCGGCCCAGACGAGCAGGGGGGGCCAACGATTGATCCCTGCGGTGTGTGCGAACCGTGCCGCGCCATCGCGGAGGGGCGGCATATCGATGTGCTCGAAATGGATGCCGCCAGCCATACCGGCGTGGACGATGTGCGCGAAATTATCGATGCGTCGCGCTACTCGGCGGTGTCGGCGCGCTTCAAAATCTATATCATCGATGAAGTTCACATGCTGTCGAAGAACGCGTTCAACGCGCTGCTGAAGACGCTGGAAGAGCCGCCCCCGCATGTGAAATTCCTGTTTGCGACTACCGAGGTGAACAAGGTGCCGGTGACGGTGCTGTCGCGGTGCCAGCGGTTCGATCTGCGCCGGATTACCAGCGAAAAACTGGCCGCCCATTTCGCGCACGTCGTGGCGGCAGAAGGGGTGGAGGCCGAGCCCGAGGCACTGGCGCTGATTGCGCGGGCGGCAGAGGGGTCAGCGCGCGACGGTCTGTCGATCCTGGATCAGGCGATTGCCCATGCCGGGATGGAAGGTGGCGGCGTGCGTGCCGATGCGGTTCGCGACATGCTCGGCCTGTCCGATCGCGGGGCGGTGCGCGATCTGCTGGGACTGGTGCTGGCGGGTGAGGGGCTGGGGGCGCTGGCGGCGCTGCGGCGGCAATATGATCTGGGGGTCGACCCGCTGGGTGTGCTGCGTGCGCTGCTCGAGTCGGTACATGCGGTAACCCTGGCGAAACTGGGCAGCGAGGCCGATTCGGCGCAATCAGCGGAGGAGCGCGCTGCGCTGGAAAGCTGGGCGGCGGCGCTTTCCTTCGCGGCGCTGCACCGGTTGTGGCAATTGCTGCTGAAGGGCCATGACGAGGTGGCGCGGGCTGCCCTGCCGATCGAAGCGTGCGAAATGGCGCTGTTGCGCGTCATCCATGCCGCCAGCCTGCCCGATCCGGGTGAATTGGCGCGGCGGCTGTCCGCCGAACCTTCTGTGGAGGCGCGCGGGGGTGAGGGGCAAGTGCCACCACCGTCCCGATCGGCGGCGTCGTCGCCAAGCGCCGATCTCGCCCCGCCTGCGCTGCCTGCCAGTTTCAATGCGGTGCTGGCCCTGCTGGACGATGCGCGCGAGATGAGCCTGGCCGAGAAACTGCGGCTGACCGGGCGCGTGGTGCGGTATGACGCGCCGGACATCGTGCTGAGTTCCGCCAAGCCTTTCCCGGCGGATATCCCGCGCGAGCTGGCCGATGTGCTGCGCCGATTGACGGGGCACAACTGGCGCGTCACCACCGAGGATATCGCGGGCGCGCCGAGCATGCGCGAAGCCCAGGCGCTGGCGCGTGCTGCTGAACTCGACACGGTGCGCGAATCCCCCATCGTCAAGGCCGTGCTCGAAGCGTTTCCGGCGAGTGAAATCGTCGAATGGACCATGAAACAACGGAGTGTGACATGAAGGGTATTGAAGACATGCTGGCCATGGCGCAGAATGTGCAGGCCGAGCTGGAAAAGGCGCAGGCCAACCTGGATAATATCGAGGTTGAGGGCGTGTCCGGCGGCGGTCTGGTCACGGTGCGGGCGTCGGCCAAGGGGCGCATCATCGGCGTGGCGATTGACGACAGCCTGATGCAGCCGAGCGAAAAGCAAATGCTGGAAGACCTGCTCGCCGCCGCACTGAACGACGCCCGCGCCAAGGCCGATGCCGCATCCAGCGCCGAAATGGCCAAGATGACCAGCGGTTTGCCGCTGCCGCCAGGGTTCAAGCTGCCGTTCTAGAGCTGGATCACGCTACCGTGCCATTGTCGGTTTCGGGCGCGGTGCACCAAATCAGAAACACTCTTCATTGAGAGCGAAGCGAAGCAATCCAGCCTCTCCGCATGCGGCCCACTGGATTGCTTCGCTACGCTCGCAATGAAGCCCGCTGCCTACCGCACAACGGCAAGCACCTTCATCGCAGACAGGAATCCAGCCCGTCATTGCGGACAATGCCGACCCTGCGCGAAATAGAATTACCATGTCGCCGCGTGAAGCCGCGCGGGGCCACGGCAGCGCGTTTTTTGGGCAAGGGCAGCACAGCCGCGATCCGGCCCGCCTCAGCCGGCGTCAGCCGCGATGCATCATGGCCGAAATAGCGCATGGCCGCTGCATTGACGCCGTAGGTGCCGATGCCGGTCTCGGCGACGTTCAGATACACCTCCATGATCCGCCTTTTGCCCCAGATGGTTTCGATCAGGACGGTAAAATATGCCTCGAACGCCTTGCGGACATAGCCGCCGCCCTGGATGAGAAACGCATTCTTCGCGGTTTGCTGGCTGATCGTCGATCCGCCCCGGATGCGGCCACCGCGCGCGTTGCGCTGATAGGCTTTTTCGATCGCGCGCAGATCAAAGCCGTTATGCTGGCAAAATTGCGAATCCTCACCGGCAATCGCGGCGCGGGCCATGTCCGGATCGATTTGTGACAGCGGCATCCAGCTCTTGTTGATGCTGTGCCCGCCAATCGCGTCGCCAATCATCGTGAAGGTCACTGGCGGCGCCACGAAGCGGTACAGCAGCACCCACAGCAGCGATATCAGCACAAAGCCGATAATGCCCTTGGCGGCGATCAAAAAAACCCGGCGGATCATTGATCCACCGGGTCGCATGAAGCAGGGGCTGCAATCAACCCCGATCGTTCCGCCATCGTACCTGTTTTGGACGATCGATCAAAAGGCGGCGAGCATCCGCTGGTCGCCGGCCAGCCGCATGACTGCCTTTTGCAGCTTTTCGAACGCCCGCACCTCAATCTGCCGCACGCGTTCGCGCGACACGCCGTAAACCTGGCTCAGTTCCTCCAGCGTCTTGGGGTCATCGGTCAGGCGACGCTCGGTCAGGATGTGGCGTTCCCGCTCGTTCAGATCGTCCATTGCCGATGCCAGCATGGTGTGGCGCACATCCGCTTCCTGCGCTTCGGCGACGACGGCGTCCTGCAGCGGTGCATCATCCTGCAACCAATCCTGCCACTGGCCCTCTCCATCCTCGCGCATCGGCACGTTCAGCGATGTATCGCCGCCCATCGACATGCGGCGGTTCATGCTCGTCACTTCGGCTTCGGTAACGCCCAGATCCTTGGCGATCTTGGCCAGATCCTCAGGCTTCAGGTCGCCATCCTCAAACGCGTTGAGCTTGGCCTTCATCCGCCGCAGGTTGAAGAACAGCTTTTTCTGCGCGGCCGTGGTGCCCATTTTGACAAGGCTCCAGCTGCGCAGGATGAATTCCTGGATCGACGCGCGGATCCACCACATCGCATAGGTCGCCAGACGGAACCCGCGATCAGCCTCAAACTTCTTCACGCCCTGCATCAGGCCGATATTGCCCTCGCTGATCAATTCGCTGACCGGCAGACCATAGCCGCGATAGCCCATCGCGATCTTTGCCAAGAGCCGCAGATGCGACGTGACAAGCTGCGCTGCCGCATCGGTATCGCCATGTTCTTCAAAACGCTTGGCGAGCATATATTCCTGCTCGGGCGCGAGGATGGGGAATTTCTTGATCTCGGACAGATAGCGATTGAGGCTCGCTTCTCCACCGAGGGCGGGAATCGTCGCTGGGACGTTGCTGCCGCTTGCCATGATCAAATCTCCCTTTTCTGACGGTAGAATGCCCTAGGTGGGCACCTTACCTCAACCTAGACTATAGAGTGTATCGTAGAGTTCCTGCATGTCCGCAGGGATTACGCTTTCAAACGACAAAGCGTTACTATTTACCGGATGAACGAAGCCCAAACGCGCCGCGTGAAGCGCCTGGCGGCGAAACCCCAGTTCCTCCAGCAGCGCACGGTGCCGGTGTTTTGTTCCACCATAGACCGGATCACCCAGCAACGCATGGCCAATCGATGCCATATGAACGCGCACCTGGTGCGTTCGCCCGGTCTCCAGCCGGCATTCGACCAGCGCCGCGCCGCTCAGCGGGCGCACCATCTGATAATGAGTGATCGCGTGCTTGCCGCCCTGGACGATGGCGATCTTCTTGCGATTGGACGGCGATCGCGCGAGCGGGGCGTTGATCGTGCCCGCAGCCGGCATCGGCACCCCGCCAACAATCGCGCGGTAACGCCGATCGATCGAATGTGCCGCAAACTGTGCTGCAAGGCCGATATGCGCGACATCTGATTTTGCCGCGATCATCAGCC
Organism: Sphingomonadales bacterium; assembly: GCA_038319335.1. GTDB lineage: Bacteria > Pseudomonadota > Alphaproteobacteria > Sphingomonadales > Sphingomonadaceae > Sphingomonas. The sequence continues at coordinate 2,290 of JBBQDD010000078.1, read as the reverse complement.
CAGACGTATCCTTGTCGATCCGGTGGACGATCCCGGGCCGCGCGACTCCGCCAATGCCCGAAAGCTGGCCAGCACAATGATGGAGCAGCGCGTTGACCAGCGTACCATCCAGATTGCCCGCTGCCGGGTGCACAACCAACCCGGCGGGCTTGTCGATGACGATCAGATGTTCATCCTCGAACACCACGTTCAGCGCGATATCCTGCGCTTCGTTGCCCAGCGGGGTGGGCGGGGGAAGGGTGACGCTGAACAGCTGCCCGCCCACCGCCTTGCGCGACGGATCAAGGCTTGCCCGGCCGCTTTCATCGGCAACATTGCCACCGGTGATGAGCGCCTTCAGCCGCTCCCGCGACAGGGTCGGCGCGGCATCGGCCAGGGCGCGGTCAAGCCGAAGGCCGTCAGCCAGCCCTGCGATGCGCACTTGAATAATTTCTGCCCCCCGGTCCATGCAGTGGCGATATGGAAAGCGCCGTCGAAATTGCAAGCACACTGCTGGATCGCTTGCGCACATTGGCCGCTGCAAATCCGGATCGTGAGGTTTGCGGGCTGCTATTCGGGACCGAGGCGGTGATCGATGCCGCAACAGCTTGCGACAATGTGGCGGATGATCCCGCCACCCAGTTTGAGATTGATCCCGCCGCGTTGATTGGCGCTTACCGTGCAATGCGGGAAGGCGGCCCCGCGCTGAATGGCCACTTTCATTCGCACCCGGTGGGCCGCGCCGAGCCATCGCCCTGTGATGCAGCGTCTGCCACCGGCACCGGCGCGCTGTGGATGATCATCGCCGGGGGGGATGTGCAACTATGGCGTGCTGTGGACGACGGCCCGTGGCTTGGGCGGTTTGAGCGGGTGTCGCTGCGGATCACTGCGCCTTGCGCCACCCCGCCCGCTTCGCCATGAGGGGCGCCACGACTATCCGAACAATGCTGGAGCCCTTTGTTACATGACGATCAGCCCGGTCGACTTCGCCAGCCTGTTATGCTCGCGCCTGTGCCATGATCTGTTGAGCCCGGTCGGCGCGCTCAACAACGGCCTGGAGCTGCTTGCCGATGAGCATGACCCGGAGATGCGCAATCGCTGCCTTGAACTGCTGAGCGAAAGTGCGCGGGCATCCGCCAACAAGCTGAAATTCTTCCGGCTGGCCTTCGGGGCCGCCGGCGGCTTCGGCGAAACGGTGGACTCGCGTGAGGCGCGTGCGGCGATTGAGGGGCTGTTCGGTGATAACCACCGGGTAAAGCTGGGCTGGCTGGTCGAGGATGCCGTCTTGCCGAAACCGGCGATCAAGGTGTTGCTGAACCTGGCGCTGATCGCGGGCGACGCGCTGATCCGAGGTGGGCAGCTGGATATTGGCGCGGAATCAGTCGACGGCATGGTCGAAATCGTCGTCCGCGGCGATGGACCTCGCATCGTTCTCGACAGCGAATTGCGCACCGCGTTGCTGGGCGCGGGCGACGATGCGGTCATCACCCCGCGCGCGGCAGCCGCTCATCTGGTCCATGCTTTGGTCACCGAAGGGGGTGGCGAAGTGCAGGTTTCTGATCCCGATGCCGCCGTTCTGGTCTTTGGTGCAGCTTTTCGGGCGGGGTAAACCGCAATTTAACTGCTTGTCGTCATGAATTGCCCCTGCCGTATCAGGCATATCGGGGACATATGGACGACCTGCTGCAAGAATTCATCGCCGAAACCCGGGAGACGCTGGAGGCGCTCTCGGGCGAAATCGTGATGTGGGAGGCCAATCCGTCAGACCGTGCGCGGCTCGATGCGATCTTCCGCTTTGTCCATACGGTGAAGGGCAGCTGCGGTTTCCTCGACCTGCCACGGCTCAGCCGGTTGAGCCATGCAGCAGAGGATGTCCTGGCGGCAGTGCGCTCCGGGGAGCGCGCCCCCGATACCGCGCTGGTCAACGCCGTGCTCGCGATTGTCGACCGGATCGGCGAGATCATCGAAGCGATCGATGCTGGCGCCGCTCTGGACGATTCAGGCGAGGATCTGTTGATCGCAGCGCTCGACAAGGGCGCGCTGGCAACGGCCGCCACTGCCCCGAACATGACGATCCAGCGCGCTGCAACGCGCAGCGTGCGGCTGAGCGTCGATCTGCTCGACATGATGATGAGTGGCATGTCTGACATGGTGCTGGCCCGCAACGAACTGGCCCGGCGGCTGCGCGACGAAACCGTCGATCCGGCGATTGAGGCAGCGCTTGATCGCCTGTCGCACACCGTTGCCGAAATGCGCGACACCGTAACGCGCACGCGGATGCAGAAAATCGAAGCGCTGTTTTCTGCGTTAC
>JBBQDD010000077.1:0-9339 GCA_038319335.1 Sphingomonadales bacterium | reverse complement strand
CGTCGGCGGCTGCAAATCCGCTGGAGGCGAACGCGCCGGGCTATCCAACGCTTACCCTTAATCTTTTGCGCCAGCGCGGCGGCAGTGCCGACCGTTCATGGCAAGTGGAGTGGAATCGTGACCAAGGCTTGTTCCGGGAAGCGGCGGTTCCTCGCGCTGTGGTTCCCCTATCTGTCGGCGGACCGCTGGCGACGGGCGGGGACCGCCGCACCGGCTGACGGCGTGGTGTTCACCCTGAAAATACGTGGCGCGATGCGGATCGTCGCGGCAGATGAAGGCGCACGGACGCATCTGGGGATGGCGCTGGCCGATGCGCGGGCGCGGGTGCCCGATCTGCTGGCGGTCGATCATGATCCGGTTGCCGATCAGCATTTGCTCGATCGGCTGGCCGATGCGTGTGACCGGTTCACGCCAATGGTCGCGCTCGACGATGCCGGGCTGACGCTCGACATTACCGGTTGCCCGCATGCCGGTGGTGAGGCGGGGCTGGTGGCGGATGTGGAGCATTGGGCCGACCGCGCCGGGGTGCAGCTGCGCCACGCGCTTGCCTCCACGCCTGAGGCTGCGCAGGCGCTGGCGCGGTTCCAGTCAGTCCCCGCCGCTGATGAAAAGGCAGCGGTGCTGCGCCTGCCGATCGCGGCGCTGCGCTGTGATGCAGAGACCGAACTGGCGCTGCGCCGGGCGGGGCTGAAATCAATCGGCGATCTGGCCAGCCGCCCCAGCGCGGCGCTGGCCGCGCGCTTCGGGGCGGAGACGAGCGACATGCTCGCCCGGCTGCTCGGCAAATCGGACAGTCGCATTTCGCCGCGCCGTGCCGAACCGGCTTTGCTGTTCGAACGCCGCTTTGCCGAACCGATTGCGCAGACGGATTATGCGCTGGCGGTGCTGGGCGAACTGGCCGGCGAGGCGGGGGAGGCGATGCTGGAGCGGCACAAGGGCGGGCGGCGCTTTGCCGCGCGGCTGTATCGCAGCGACGGCACGGTGCGTGATCTGGGCGTTGAGGCGAGCCTGCCGCTGCGTGATCCAAAGGCAGTGATGCGGCTGTTCGCTGAGCGGATCGATTCGCTGAATGATCCGATAGATCCGGGGTTCGGCTTTGACCTGATCCGGCTGGCGGTGCCGGTGCTGGAGCCGCTCGCGCCGACACAGTTGCAGCTGGAGGGCGGGGCGGTGGCGGCGGGTGAGCTGGCCGCGCTGATCGATCGGCTGAGCACGCGGGTGGGGCGCAACCGCTTTCGCCGCCTGCACCCGCGCGACACGCATATCCCCGAACAAGCGGCGTTTGCGCTGCCCGCGATCGATGCGGCCCAGCCTGCCGCGTGGCAGGTGCCGGAAAAGGGGGAGCCGCCGCTACGCCCGATCCATCTGTTCGATCCGCCCCAGGTGATCGAGGTGATCGCCGAAGTGCCCGATGGCCCGCCACACCGCTTTCGCTGGCGGCGGACTTTGCATGAAGTGACCCGGTTTGAAGGGCCGGAGAGGATCGCCGCGGAATGGTGGAAACGCGCCGACGGGCATACCAGCAAGGGGGCCGGGCTGACCCGGGATTATTACCGCGTCGAGGATGCGCGCGGGCGGCGTTTCTGGATATTCCGGCACGGGCTTTACGGGGCGGAAAAGGCCAATCCGGGCTGGTACATGCACGGGCTGTTCGCGTGATTGGGGACTTTATCCTCTCCCCTTGGGGGAGAGGATACCGAAGCTTGCGCGCTTGCGCGTTAGCGAAGGTTGGTGAGGGGCGGTGGCGCGTGTTGTTGCCGCAACGGCAGCTGACCTGCGCGGAAGCAATTGGGTTCACGCGGAGGCACGGAGACGCGGAGGGGGTGCGCCCCGTCTGCAGCTTATCCTGTAACTATCTAGCGACTTATTTCCCGCCCGCTTTGCGGGCTTTCATTCCAGCGTGCCGCACTAGCTTTGCCCTGATCGTTACAAAGCATCATCGCCAAACCACGCCCCCCCTCCGCGTCTCCGCGCCTCCGCGTGAACCAACCTTCTTTACCTTCTGAAAAAATGTTCGCCGAACTCGTCACCGCCACCAATTATTCCTTCCTGCGCGGCGCATCGCACCCGGCGGAGATGGTTGCTGAGGCCATTGCGCTCGGCCAGTCGGGGATTGGCATTGCCGATCGCAACACGGTGGCCGGGGTCGTGCGTGCGTATGTCGCGTTGCGGGAGGCGCTGCAACAGGCACCCGGTTTCCGCTTCAAGCTGGTGGTCGGCACGCGGCTGGTGTTTGCGGATGGCACGCCGGATATCGTCGCCTATCCCGCGACCCGGCACGGCTGGGGGCGGCTGTGCCGGTTGCTGACGCTGGGCAACAGGCGCGCGGTGAAGGGCGGGTGCCTGATCGGGCTGGCTGATCTGCTGGCGCATATCGATGATCTGCTGCTGATCGTACTGCCGGAAACGAGCTTTGATGCGGCCGAAAATGCGGCGGTTACGCCAACTTCTTCCCGCTTCCCCGGCGAAGGCCGGGGCCCAGAAGCCACTAACGCAGCGCCCGAACCGCTGGACCCCGGCCTGCGCCGGGGAAGCAGGGGAGAGGATCGGGACAGCGACCGCCTGCACTGGCTAATCAAAGCCGCCCCTGATCGCGTCTGGATCGCCGCGCGGATGCCCTATGCCGGGCGTGATCGGCGGATGCTGGCGCGGCGCGCGGCGCTGGCGGCCAAGCTCGGCGTGCCGATGATCGCCACCAATGACGCGCTATATGCAGGCCCCGCCGCCCGCCCGCTGCATGATGTGCTCAGCTGCATCCTGGGCAAGACCACGATCGCGGCGGCGGGCAAAAGATTGCAGGCCAATGCCGAACGCCACCTGAAAACCCCTGAAGAGATGGCACGGCTGTTCCGTGATTATCCGCAGGCGATCGATGAGAGCATCACCCTGCTGAACCGCATCGATTTTTCGCTCGATCAGTTGCGCTACGAATATCCGCATGAGCCGGTGCCCGATGGCTGGACGTCGCAGGACTGGCTGCAGCATATCGTGCTGATGGCCGCGCAGGCGCGCTATCCGGGGGCGCTGCCGGGCAAGCTGTGCCGCCTGTTGTACGAAGAATTCGATCTGATCCGTGCCTGCAACTATGCCTATTATTTCCTCACCGTGTACGAAATAGTGAAGTTCGCGCGATCCGTTAACCCGCCGATATTGTGCCAGGGGCGCGGATCCGCCGCCAATTCGGTGGTGTGCTTTCTGCTCGGCATCACCTCGGTTGATCCGATGAAATATGACCTGCTCTTTTCGCGTTTCATCTCAACCGAGCGGGATGAGCCGCCCGATATCGACGTCGATTTCGAACATGAACGGCGCGAGGAGGTGATGCAGCATATCTATGCCCGCTATGGCCGCGACCATGCCGGGATCGCCGCCACCGTCATCCATTACCGCCCACGCAGCGCAGTGCGGGAAGTGGGCAAGGTGCTGGGCTTTACCGAGGATGTGACGACGCGGATCAGCAGCACCGTGTGGGGCAGCTATGCCAGCCAGATGGAGGAAAAGCGCTTTGCCGAAACCGGGTTCAGCCTGGACGATCCGGCAATGCAGCGGCTGAAATCCCTGGTTGATCAGCTGCTGCATTTCCCGCGCCATCTGTCGCAGCATGTCGGCGGGTTCGTGCTGACGCAGGGGCGGCTCGATGAACTGGTGCCGATCCACAATGCCGCGATGGCAGACCGCACCTTCATCGAATGGGACAAGGACGATATCGACGCGCTGGGCCTGATGAAGGTCGATGTGCTCGCGCTCGGCATGCTCACCTGCATCCAGAAAAGTTTCGAGCTGCTGCGCGCGGAAGGGCTGGGCAATTACCAGTTGGACAGCATCCCCGCCGATGATCCAGCGGTATATAACATGCTATGCAAAGGCGACAGCATCGGCGTGTTCCAGGTGGAAAGACGAGCGAAGATCAACATGTTGCCCCGGCAGCGCCCGCGTGGGCAGAACGATCTGGTGATCCAGGTTGCGATCGTGCGGCCGGGTCCGATCCAGGGCGAGATGGTGCATCCGTACCTGCGGCGCAGGGCCGGGCGCGAGAAAGTGGAGTACCCCTCGCCCAGCCCCGAACACGGGTCAGCGGACGAGCTGACGCAGTTGCTGGGCAAGACATTCGGCGTGCCGCTATTCCAGGAACAGGCGATGAAACTGGCCATCGTCGCGGCGAAATTCACGCCTGTAGAGGCCAATCGCCTCCGCAAATCGATGGCGACGTTTCGGCATGTCGGCGGCATGGACAATTTTGAGGAAAAGATGGTCGGCGGCATGGTCGCGCGGGGGTATGAAGCTGATTTCGCGCGGCGCTGCTTTGAACAAATCAAGGGATTTGGCAGCTATGGCTTTCCCGAAAGCCATGCGCTGGCCTTTGCGCAGATTGTGTATGTGTCGTCATGGATCAAGTGCCACCACCCGGCGGTGTTCGCCTGCGCGTTGCTCAATTCGCAACCCATGGGCTTTTACGCGCCGGCCCAGATCGTCCGCGATGCGCGCGAACACGGCGTTGAAGTGCGCGGCATCAATGTGGCATGGAGTGGGTGGGATAATGGGCTGGAGGATGGCGGCCGCGCGCTCCGCCTGGGCTTTCGCCAGATCACCGGTTTCCGGCATGACTGGGCCGATGCAATCGCCCTAGCCCGCGCGCACGCCCCCTTTACCTCGATCGATGATATCGCCCACCGCGCCTATCTTCCCCAACGCGCGCTGCGGCTACTGGCGGATGCCGATGCGTTTCGTTCAATCGCCCTCGATCGGCGCGCGGCGCTGTGGGAAGTGCGCCGCACCCCCGCGGGGGTGCTGCCGCTGTTCACAGCCTCCCGCGCGCACGAACTGGGGGAGGAGGTTGATGCGGCACTGCCCGTCATGTCCGCCGCCGAGCATGTCGTCGCTGATTACCAGATGACCCGCCTGTCGCTAAAGGCGCACCCGATGGCGTTTCTGCGGGATGATTTGCGCGCCCAAAGCATCTTCAGCTGTGCCGAAACCACCGCTGCGAAAAACGATGCGCGCGTGCGCACTGCCGGGATCGTGCTGGTCCGCCAACGGCCCGGCAAGGGCAATGCCATCTTCATCACGATCGAGGATGAAACCGGCGTTACCAATGTCGTGCTATGGGCGCGCCAGTTCGAAATTTACCGGCGGCAGGTGATGGGATCGCGGCTGATGCTGGTCGAGGGGCAGGTGCAGCGCAGTATCGAGGGCGTCGTCCACCTTATGGCGAGCCGGATCATCGATCGCACGACGATGCTCGATACGCTGTCAGAACGGGGCGACACGCCGGTTGAACGATCCCGCGCGGATGAATTCGATCATCCGCCGCACCCGCGATCCATGTCGAACCGCCACCGCCCCGGCGCGGGCCATCCGCGCGACGTGCGGATCATCCCCAAGTCGCGCGACTTTCATTGAATGACGACAGACAAATCCAAACCGTTCGCCCTGCGCTTCTCGCAGGGCTACTTTTTCTACGCGCAACGCGTGCGCTGCAAAGAATAAATAATGATTCTAATTGCTTAGCACAAAAGGGAGAGGAGAGTCCAATCCTACGCAAGACGCTCTAAGGGCGGGTAGTGGTCACAGCCACCGGCCCGTTCGCCCCGATATCAACCAGCGCGTCGCCGCCCAGGGTGCGGTACAGCGTGACGCGATTCGTGGCCGCCACCAATTGCGTCTGGGTAAGCGAACGTTGCGCCTGGTACAGGCTGCGCTGGGCATCCAGATTGGCAAGAAAACTGTCCACACCGCCGCGATAGCGTGCTTCGGTCAGCTTGAAACTGTCTGCCGACGCCGCCACCAGTCGGGTTTGCGCACCAAGCTGATCGTTGATGGTGCCGCGCCGGGCCAGCGCATCGGCGACTTCGCGAAACGCGGTCTGGATGGCGCGTTCATAACTTGCCACGGCCACGTCGAATTGCGCCCGCGCGCCTGCCAGTGCCGCCTTGTTGCGACCGCCTGCGAACACCGGATAGCTGACTGTCGGCGTCGCGGTATAGTTGAACGCGCGAGTGGTGAAGAGCTGCGACAGCCCGTTCGATGCGAGCCCCGCCAGCGCCGTCAACGACAGGCGGGGGAACAGCGCCGCGCGCGCCGCGCCCACTTCGGCATTGGCGGCCCGCAGCTGATATTCGGCCTGCACCACATCAGGGCGGCGCAGCAGGATGCTGGTATCCAGTGCGGCGGGGGCGTCGCCGATGCTGGCTGCGGCCTCCCCAATCGATGTGGGCAGCAGGGCGGCATCAACCGGCGCGCCAACCAGTAATTGCAGTGCGTTCACATCCTGCGCCAGCGCGGTCAGCTGGGTCGCCCGGTCTGACTGCGCGGTGGCGAGCACCGTTTCGGCCTGCGCCAGATCAGTACGCGCGGCGATGCCGCCATCAAGCCGCGCGCGCGTAAGCCGCACGCTGGCGCTGGCATTGGCGACGGTTTCATCGGCAATGGCGAGCAGCGTCTTGTCTGCTGCATATTGCAGCCAGGCCGCCCCGATATCGCCGATCAGCGCCAGCCGGGTGGCGCGCGCGCCCACATCGCTGGCGAAATAGCGCGCCTGATCGGCCCGGCTCAGCGCGGCCAGCCGCCCGAACAGATCGATCTCGAACTGCGTCACACCTAGCGAGATGTTCAGGTTGGTACGCTGCCCGCCCTGCACCGGTGCGCCGCCATTGTTAGTGCGGCCCGTGCCCGAATCGGCGAAGCTGGCGCTGTTTGTGTTGTTGATCAACGGCAGCTGTTCAGCGCGTTGGGCGCGATATTGCACGCGGGCGATGTCGATATTGGCAGCGGCAATCCGCAGGTCGCGATTATTGGCAAGCGCCTGATCGATGATCGATTGCAGCCGGACATCGCGAAAAACATCCCGGTAGCCCAGCATCGGCAGCGCGGCATCGCCCGGCTCGCCATAGGCAGCACCGCTGGGGAAGGCGGCGGGCACGGGCGGCGCTGGCCGCACATCCGCGGGCACCATGGAGCAGGCACCCAGCGCGACCAGCATCGCGGCAGAGGTGAGGAACCGGATCATGCGGTGCCTGACGCGGTTTGGGTTGGTTCATGGTGGAACCGTTTCAGCGTATCGCGGGTGGTGCGGCGGACTAGGACGAAGAATAGGGGGATGTAGAACACGGCGAGGATTGTTGCGGTGAGCATGCCGCCGATGACCGAAGTGCCGATTGCGATGCGGCTGTTCGCGCCTGCGCCGGTTGAAATGGCCAGTGGCAACACGCCGAAGATGAACGCCAGGCTGGTCATCAAGATCGGCCGCAGCCGCAGCCGCGCGGCTTCCACTGCTGCCACAATCACGCGCTTGCCCTTTTTTTCGGCCTGTTCGGCAAATTCGATCATCAAAATCGCATTCTTGGCGGCCAGCCCCATCGTCGTCAGCAGGCCGATCTGCAGATACACGTCATTCTGCAACCCGCGCAGCGTGACCGCAAAGATTGCCCCGACCAGCCCCAGTGGAATCACCAGCAACACCGCGACCGGGATCGTCCAGCTTTCATACAAGGCGGCAAGGCACAGGAACACGACCAGCAGCGACAGCCCGTACAACACCGGCGCCTGCCCGGACGACAGGCGCTCCTGATAGGAAAGCCCCGACCAAGCCACGGCCGTGCCCGGATATTTCGCGGCGAGCGCGGCCATCTTGTCCATCGCCTCGCCAGAGCTGCGACCCGGCGCCGCCTGCCCCTGAAACTCGACCGAGGGAATGCCCATGAACCGCGCCAGCGATGGCGGCGCAGTGGACCATGATATCCGCGCGAAGGAGGCGAATGGCACCATCGACCCGTCAGACGTGCGGACGAACCACTGCGACAGATCCTCAGGCGCGGCGCGATAGGGCGCATCGCCCTGCACATAAACGCGTTTCACCCGGCCGCGATCGTTGAAATCATTGACGTATCGGCCACCCCAGGCAGTCGACAAGGTGTTGTTCACATCGGTCTGGCTCAGCCCCAACACCTGCAGCTTTTGCTGGTCGATATCGATCGCCAGCGTCGGCTGATCATCAAGATCGCTCAGCCGCACCTGCGCCAGCGCGGGATCGGCCAGCGCCTCTGCCAGAATTTTTTCGCGGACGGTGCGGAATTGCTCACGGCTCATGCCGCCTGAGTTCTGCAACTGCATCGAAAAGCCATTCGACTGGCCCAGCCCGCGAATGGCGCCCGGCACCGTTACGTTGACGCGCGCATCGCGAAACCCGGCAAAGGCGGCGGCGGCGCGCTTGGTGATGCCGTCCGCGCTGTTGGCGGCACCGCGGCGTTCAGACCAGTCCTTGAACGCGATGAAGCCGCGTCCCTGGTTCTGCCCGCCGGTGCTGCCCCCGCCGCCACTGCCCGCCACGGTGAGCATCGCGCGCAGATTGGCCTTTTCGTCGGTCAGGAAATATTTCTCCACCGCCAGCTGAATTTCGGCGGTGCGGCCCGCTGTTGCGCCGGGGGGCAGGGTGATCTGCAGCTGCGCGCCGCCCTGATCCTCCGTGGGCAAAAACCCGGTCGGCAGCCGGACGAACAGCGCGATCAGCAGTGCGACAACGCCGGCATAGATCAGCAGGAACAGCCATTTGCGATCGACCACCTTTTCCACCGATGCGGCGTAATTATCCGTCATCCGGGCAAAGCCAGTGTTGAACCAGTCGCGCGCCTTTTGCGTGCGCTGCGCCACCCAGCTGTCGCGCTTTTCCTCGCTGCGATGCTTCAGCATCGTCGCGGTCAGCGCAGGCGTCAGCACCAGCGCGACCACGACGGAAAGCACCATCGCGGATACGATCGTAACCGAAAACTGGCGGTAGATGACGCCCGTCGATCCGCCGAAGAATGCCATGGGCAGGAACACCGCCGACAGGACGAGCGCAATCGCGATCAGCGCGACGGTGATTTCATCCATCGACTGGATCGTCGCCTCACGCGGGCTCATTTCAGGGTTTTCGTCCATCAGCCGCTCAACATTTTCGACGACGACAATCGCATCGTCGACCAGCAGCCCGATTGCCAGCACCAGCCCGAACAACGTCATCGTGTTGATCGAAAAACCGGCGATGGAAAAAACCGCGAAGGTGCCGAGCAGCACGACCGGCACCGCAATGGTGGGGATCAGCGTGGCGCGCCAGTTCTGCAGGAAAATGAACATCACGATGACGACCAGAATGATCGCCTCGATCAGCGTCTTGACGACTTCCTCGACGGACAGCTTGATGAACAGCGTCGCATCCTGCGGGTACGCAACGGCAAAGCCCGACGGCATTGATTTGGTGGCGGCGGCAACCTCTGCCTTTACCAGCTCGGCGGTTTTCAGCGCGTCTGATCCCGGCGCGAGCGAGACGGCGAAACCGGCACCGGGATGGCCGTTGATGCGGCT
>JBBQDD010000076.1:0-9473 GCA_038319335.1 Sphingomonadales bacterium | reverse complement strand
ATTCACACCTTTACCGGTTTGGGAATCCCCCGCGGGTCCACCACATCACAAATCAGCCAAAATCGCCCACGCCGCAGAGCACGAAGCCCGGGCTGGTAAATCTCCCCACGAGCTTCAAGTCATGAGAACTGAACAGCCCTGATGCGCGGGGTGATCCGACGCAAGTCTGGCGACACCAGTGGCAGCGACCGTGATCTGGCGGCAGCGCGGGGCATTTCACCGCGGATCGACCGCAGATTCCGAACCTATGGCGTGATCGCGCCATAATCCGCCATGTACGCATCCAGCGTTTCATGGAAATGGCGGATGCGGCTTTCCTGATAACGCGCCAGCGTAACGCCGGGCTTGCGGGATGCCTTCAACCTCTTTTGGATGCGCCGAAAGTTGTCGGTATCCTGATCGGCGACCATCGCTGCCCTGCACCGAAGGGCGCGGTCGCCGTGCGATGATATCCATCACTGCCTCTCCCCGTCTTTGCGCCAGCTTGCCCCCATGCTAGCGTGCATGCAATGGACAGCCTGCCCCATCGCCACCTGACCACGCTGTCGCTTGATGTAGATTTCGGCAATGTCGTGCGCATTGGCGCCACCCCCGCCGGGCACCGTGGCATTGCTCCGGTGAAGGGCGGGCGCTTTATGGGCGAGCGGCTTTCAGGCAGCGTTGGGCCCGGGCATGACTGGTTCGTCACCCGGGCTGACGGCAATCTGGCCATCGATGTGCGATTGACCCTGACGACGGATGACGGCGCGGTCATTTACCTCAGCTATCAGGGATCGATGCTGGGCAAGGGCGATGCGATGGCCCGGTTCCGCAAGGGTGAGCAGCTGGCAGCGGAAGACTATGCGCTGGCCGTTACCGCCAGCTTTGAATGCGGCGATCCGCGCTATGCCTGGCTGAACGATGTGCTGGCAATCGGCATGGGCGAACAGACCCCGTCCGGCCCGATCTATCGCATTTTCGAAATCGGCTGATCGCCCCTCATAGCGCAGCCTGCTTGTCATACCATGCGAGCCAGCGGACCATCCTGTCCTTCAGGAAGCTTGGGCGGCGCAGGCCGTGGTGTTCGCCGGGATAGATGATCAATTGGGTGTTGATGGCCCGGCTTTTCAGCGCCTGGTACATCTGCTCCGAATTGAGCAGCGGCACGTTGAAATCCTTGTCGCCTGCCATCCACAGCGTCGGCGTGACGATCTTTTCATTATGATAGAAGGGGTAGCTGTTGCGCAGCCACACATCCATGTGTTCCCACGGCTTGCCCAGCTCCACCTCGTAATCGCGGATATACTGATCGGTGCCGTAGCCCGCCAGAACGTTGCTGATGCTCGCGCCGGAAACCGCGGCTTTGAACCTGGTGTCTGATGCAATCAGATAGTTGGTCAGCATACCCCCATAGGACCAGCCGCCGACAAACAATCGTGCCGGATCGGCGATGCCCCTGGCAACGGCATCATCCACCCCGGCCAGCGCATCGGGCACGGCGGGGCCACCCCAATCGGCATAAAGCGCCTTGGCATAAGCCTGCCCCCGGCCCGTGCCACCGCGTGGATTGGTGGAAACAACGGCATATCCATGCCCCGCAAAAATCTGCCAGCTCATGTTGAAGCTTGCATCGAACTGCGACTGCGGACCGCCGTGATTGAACAGCACCGTCGGCAATTTTTTGGCTGGAACACCCGGTGGGGTGATCAAGAACCCGTGCACCTGCGTACCATCCTTCGACGCATAGCTTGCGCGGGCCACAGGGGCGATGGCGACTTCCTTCAACCAGGCATCATTCTGGTGGCTGAGCTGGCGCATCGACCCGGGGCCGTCGATCGCATAAATCTCGCCCGGGGTGGATGGATCCGACATGATCACCGCCAGCTTTCCCTGTGGCGCAGAAACGGGAGAGGCAAAGACGCGAAACCCGCTCGCGATGTCACGCGGCGCCCCGCCCGATACCGGCACCTCTGCAATGCGTTCAACGCCGTCGTCCTCCACGATGACGCGAATTGCCTTGCCATCGGGCGTCCAGATCGGCTGCGCGACATTGCGATCAAACCCCGCCGTCAGGATGCGCGCCGCGCCGCCTGTGGCCGGCACCACGGCAAGCGTGCTGACGCCGTAGCTGAACAATTCGGGCGGGCCGCCCTGAACATAGGCGATGCTCTTGCCGTCCGGCGACCAGGCAGGGTAGCTGCCCCGGCCAGCCGGATTATCTTCCCCCGGATAGGTTGTCAGCGCGCGCGGTTCAGCCGGCGTTGCGGCGAGGGCCACCAGAAACAGGTTGCTGTCATAAGTGCGATCGGGATCGGCGCTGCGCTTTGATGCAAAGGCAATCATCTTGCCGTCCGGCGACCAGGCGGGCAGCGCTTCGTCGAAATCGCCTGTGGTGACGCGGCGGGCTTGCTTGGTCGCCAGGTCATAAACCCACAACCGGCTGCGCTGCTTGCCAAGATAGCCCGAGGCATCATCCTTGAACTGGAACCGGTCGATCACGATCGGCTTGGGCTTTTTGTCCGCGGGCTTGGCGGGCGCTGCATCAGCATCCGGCGGCGTTTTGTCTGCCGGCGGCGCCACGATTGTGGCTGGCTTATCCTCCGGCTCCGGATCGCTGACGATCAGCGCGATCGACCTGGAATCAGGCGACCAGACGATATCGTCGAGCGACCCCTTGATGCCCGGCAGCTTCACAGCCTCACCGCCCAGACGATCGAGCAGCCAGAGCTGGCTAAGCTTGTCATCGTCCGCGCGTGACGAGGTGAAAGCAATGTACTTTCCATCAGGGCTGAAGCGCGGGGTCGATTCGCTTTCACCCTTGCGACTGGTTAGCTGCACGGTGCGGGTGCCGTCCCAGCGGCTCATCCACAAATGCGATTCCTGGCGATCAGCCGCCACATCTGTCGTGCGGACCACATAGGCGACCCATTCACCCTTCGGGTCCACCCCGGGATCGCTGACATCCTTGAGCTTCGCCAGATCGTCCGGCACGATCGGGCGCGGGGCCGGTGCCGCCGCGATCAGCATGCTCGATGCGAGAAACAAAATTGCCGAATGCCGCATCACAATGCCCCCATGGTCTTGCGCAGCGCGCCGCGCTGCCCCGTTCACCGACATGAAGTGATTTCGCGCCCGGATCAACCAGTGGGCCAGGCAGGAATTATCATCGCCATCGTTCAAAAGCTGCGGTACGACCCACTCCGCCAACTGCAGCGTGCCGACTGACGTGGGAGAGTAAAGATGACCAAAGGTAGCAAGCCCAAAGGCAGCAAGCCCAAAGCTAGCAAGCACCGCGCGATATCGGCGCTGAGCATGATCGCGCTGCTATCCGCCTGCAGCGGTGGCGGATCGACCGCGTCGAACGGCGGCATCACCTCGGTCGTCACGCCAGCGCCTTCGCCCACGCCCACCCCCACGTCACAGGCGGCGTGTTCGCTACGCGCGCGCCAGGATTGGGCCTTTGCGCAGCTGCGCGAATGGTATCTGTTCCCTGAAACGCTGCCCGCCAGCCTTGATCCCACCCCGTTTGCCAGCGTCGAAACCTATGTCGACGCGCTGACGGCAACTGCGCGCAGCCAGAACCGCGATCGGTTCTTCACCTTCCTGACGACGATTTCGGGCGAAAACGCCTTTTTGAATTCGGGGTCCAGCGCCGGGTTCGGCATCCGCCTGGCATTTGATTCATCATCCCGGCTGATCGTGGCGGAGGCATTTGAAGGCGCACCGGCGCTGGCCGCAGGCATTGATCGCGGCACGCAGATCGTGGCGATCGGCACGACGCCCAGCAATCTGCAAACCGTCGCCTCGTTGCTGGCAAGCGGTGGCAGTGCCGCTGTGAACGATGCGCTGGGGCCAACGACGGCGGGAACCGTCCGCGCGCTGCAGATCACCGATGGGGCGGGCACGCGCGTCGTTTCGGTGACCAAGGCCGATTTCAGCCTGACGCCGATTTCAGCACGTTATGGCGCCCAGATCATCAATGATGGCGGGCGGCGCGTGGGTTACATCAACCTGCGCACCTTCATCTCCACCGCAAACCAGCCACTGCGGGATGCCTTTGCCAATTTCCGCGCGAATGGCGTCACCAACATCATCCTCGATTTCCGCTATAATGGCGGCGGGCTGGTTTCCACGGCGGATCTGATCGGTGATCTGCTGGGTGGCAACCGATCAACGTCGGAAGTTTTCAACCTGACCACGTTCCGCCCGGAAAAATCGTCGAACAACACTTCCCACAATTTCACGCCGACCGCGCAGTCTGTATCGCCGGTCAGGATCGCGGTGATCGGCACCGGATCGACAGCGTCGGCCAGTGAGCTGGTCGCCAACGGCATGATCCCCTATCTGCGCGCCAATCTGGGGCTGATCGGGTCGAACACGTTCGGCAAGCCCGTGGGCCAGATCGCGCTTGATATGGCCGCGTGTGACGATCGGTTGCGGGTGGTGGCATTCGCCAGTCAAAACGCCAACCGCCAGGGCAATTACTTCACTGGCCTTGCCAGCGTGGTGGAGGCAAGCTGCCAGGCCGCCGATGACCTTACCCGGCCGCTTGGCGACCCACAGGAAGCATCAACCCGTGCCGCGCTGAACTATCTGGCCGGGCAAAGCTGCACGCCGATTGCAGGCGCGGTAGCGACCGGCCAACAGGGCCCCGCATCAGTGCGCGCATCCAGCCAGCAATTGCTGGTTCCTGCCCAGCCCAATCCGATGCAACGCGACCTGCCTGGTGCATTCTAGGATAAGGATGGCGTTGGCCTAAGCTTGAGCGCCAAAGCGCGCTTCATATTGGCGCAGACATGCGGCGAGCGAACGGTCGGCGGCAGGCCTGAACTGCTCGCCATTGGCTGACAAGTCGGTGGTGCGATCGAGCCGAAACATCCGAAAGTCCTGGCGCGTTTCGCACCATGCGACGAGCGTCCAGACTTTACCCCAGAACCACAGGCCGAGCGGCTGGACGCGGCGCTGCGTTCGTGCGCCGTACTGATCGGCATAGCCAAAACACAGAATTTCGTGGGCTTCTATGGCTTTTTCAATCACATCAATGCGTTCGCGAACATCATCGCCCAATTCCATCGGCGGAGCAAAAACGGTCGCATTGGCAATGCGCTGGCGCTCTGCCGGGGGCAGAACGAGTTCGATCTTGATCAATGCTTCGGCCGCGGCGCGGGCCATGCTGATGCCCCCCCAGGACCGCACCATGCGGATACCCGCCACCAGCGCAACAATCTCGTCTCGCGTGAACATCAGCGGCGGCAGATCATAGCCGCTGCGCATGACATAGCCGACCCCGGCCTCACCATCGATCGGCACACCGGTCGATTGCAGATCGGCAATGTCGCGGTAAATTGTTCGATCAGAAACTTCGAGCCGTTCGGCCAATGTCCGCGCCGTGGTCAGCCGACCGCCCCTGAGATATTGCACAATCTGAAAGAGGCGGTCAGCGCGACGCATCAGTTCTTATACTTGAAAATGCCGAGGGAATTACCCTCGCTATCCACGGCGTAAAAGAATGATCCGGCATAGATTTCGATCACGCCGGACAGCACCTCACCGCCGCCCTTGTTTACGCGGTCCATCGCCTCGGACAGCGACCCTGTGACTGCAAAATGAGCCGTCATCCCCTCGCCATCCTTCGCCGGTTTTCCAGGATAAACATGGCCCGCCGGGCTATCACCCTGCGCATGCGGAAACATCCAGACCGGGTTGGGCCCAGCATTATCTTCAACCAGCGCGCCCTCCAGCAGCGTTTCATAGAATTTGCGAGCTCGGGCGGGGTCGACTGCAGGAATTTCGGTGAAGACAATCTGTCCTTGCGTGGCGGTTGGCATTGCTGGTTCCTTTTTCGTTTTGAACAAGCCGCTTTTGGCACAACGCTCCTGACAGCGTGTTGTCAGGAGCGTTACGGGGTTGACTTTTTGCAGCGCAGCATGCATACGCAGCATCGGCGAGGCATTATGCAGCGTGATCGGGCGCTCCTGAATTCATCAGGATGCTCCCCGGCTCTGCCTCGGTTCTAACCCTAAGCTTCCCACATCACGCGGGGCGCGACATTATGTCCCCGCCCGCCTCCCCGTGCGCCTTGAACAGGCCCGGGATGCTGGCAATTACCTGAAAGAATACCATGTCCTTCCAAAATCTCGGACTCAACGAGTCCCTGCAGCGCGCGCTTGCCGACAAAGGCTATAACGAGGCGACCCCCATTCAGCGCCAGGCGATCCCGCCGCTGATCCAGGGCCGCGATCTGCTCGGCATTGCACAGACCGGCACCGGCAAAACGGCTGCCTTCATGCTCCCCTCCATCCAGCGCCTGGTTGCCGCCAACGAGCATGTCCGCCCGCGCGCGTGCCGCATGCTGGTGCTCGCCCCGACCCGCGAACTGGCCAGCCAGATCGCCCAGAGCGCACGCGATTATGGCCGCTTTTCGAAGCTGTCGATCGCGACCGTGTTCGGCGGCACTTCCGTCAGCAAGGATCGCAGCACCTTGGCGAACGGCGTCGACATCCTCGTCGCCACGCCAGGCCGGTTGATCGATCTGATCGAGCAGCGTTTCGTGACGCTGGGCGACATCGAAATCCTGGTGCTGGACGAGGCGGATCAGATGCTTGATCTGGGCTTCATCCACGCGCTGAAGCGCATCGTGCAATTGCTGCCCAAGACGCGCCAGAGCCTGTTCTTTTCGGCGACGATGCCAAAGGCGATCCGCGATCTGGCCGACAAGTTCCTCGACGATCCGGTGACGGTATCGGTGACGCCTGTTGCCAGCACCGCCGAGCGCGTTGAGCAATATGTCACCTTCGTCCAGCAGGCCGAAAAGCAGGCGCTGCTGACGATCATCCTGAAAACCACCGAAGTTGAGCGTGTGCTCGTCTTCACGCGTACCAAGCATGGTGCCGACCGGGTCGTAAAGCTGCTGGGTGCGAACGGCATCGCCGCCAACGCCATCCACGGCAACAAGAGCCAGCCGCAGCGCGAGCGGGCATTGGCCGAGTTCAAGTCGGGCAAGGTGAAGATCATGGTCGCCACCGATATCGCCGCGCGCGGCATCGACGTGTCGGGCGTCAGCCATGTCATCAATTTCGAGCTGCCCAATGTGGCCGAACAATATGTCCACCGCATCGGCCGCACCGCGCGCGCAGGCGCATCGGGTATCGCCATCGCGTTCTGCGCCGATGACGAGAAAAGCTATCTGCGCGACATCGAAAAGCTGACCAAGCAGAAGATCGAGCACCGCCAGCTGCCTGCCGATTTCGTGGCAGAGGGCGCGCGCCTGAAGGCGGCCCGCGCTGCAACCGGCGTATCGGACACGCCAGAGCGCGTCCGTCGTGACATCGGCAATAACCGCCAGCCAGCGCATCCCCGCGCCACGCACCGCGCGCGTCCGGCAGGTGCCGGTACGTCGTCAGGCGCGCCGCGCACCGTCGCCAATCCGGCAGCGGCGGCGGGTCGTCCAGCAGGTGCTGGCGCTGGCCAGGGTCGCCCGGCTGGCAACAGTCAGGGTCGCCCCGGCGGCGGTCGCGGCCGTGGTGGTCGCGGACGTGGCGGCGGCGGCGGCGGTGGCGGTGGTGGCGGTGGGTCGCGCGCTTCGGCGTAATCAACAACAGGCAAGTCTAGTCGAAGCCCCTCCCCTTGAGGGGAGGGGCTTTAGCTTTGGCGTCAGCGCTGCCCCTACCCCATCACCCGCAACCACTCATCGCTTGGCGCGCGCTCGGTGCGCAGCCGGTTGGCGGGGGAGGCTGGGTCCTCATAGCCAATCGCCATCCCGCAAAAGATCATCCGGTCAGGCGGGGTTCCCAGGAATGCCCCCAGGGTTTCCGGATACAGCGCCCAGCATTCCTGCGCGCAGGTCGCGAGGCCAGCCTCTACCGCGAGCAGCATGAAGCTTTGCAGGTACATCCCCAGATCGCTCCATTGCGGCGGCCCCATCCGCCGGTCGACCGTGCAGAACAGCGCGGCGGGGGCTTCGAAAAACTGAAAGTTGCGGCGAAATTCGCGGTTTCGCGCGTCGCCATCGCCGCGATCAATTCCCAGCGCTGCATATAGCGCCATGCCGACCTGAAACCGCCGATCCTTGTACGGGCCAACCAGTTCACGCGGATAGATGTCGTACTGCGCGGCCTCCATCACGCCGGCAGCCTGTTTTTCCGCCATGACTGCCTTTAGCGACGCCAGCGATTCCCCCGTCACGATATCGATGTGCCAGGGCTGCAAATTGCCGCCGGAGGGCGCGCGCGCTGCGTGCATCGCGAGTCGCTCGATCAGCGCGGCGTCAACCGGGCGATCCAGAAAGCCCCGAACTGATCGACGTGCCGCTACGGCTTCCGAGACATTCATCGTCAAGACCCTGTTTTCGACATTTACCGTGCCAACTACCCTTGCCGCTCCCGCCGGATTGCGCAACAACGCGCGCAAAATCACGTGAGTTGATGGAGAGAATGGCGATGGCTGACGCATATATCGTGGACGCAATCCGTACTGCCGGGGGTCGCCGGGGCGGCAAGCTGGCCGGTACGCACCCGGTCGACATGGCCGCAGCCGTGCTCGACGCGATCATCGAACGCACCGGCATCGACGGCGCAGCGGTGGACGATGTGATCATGGGCTGCGTGATGCAGGGCGGGCAGCAGGCCGGCCAGATTGGCCGCAACGCGGTGCTCGCCGCAAAGAAGCTGCCCGACAGCGTTCCCGCCGTTTCGATCGATCGCCAGTGCGGTTCATCGCAGCAATCGATGCAGTTTGCGGCGCAGGCCGTGATGTCCGGCACGCAGGATATCGTCATCGCCGCCGGTGTGGAGAGCATGACGCGGGTGCCGATGGGCTCCACCATGATGCTCCACATGAAGGAAGGCATGGGCAATTATAAGTCGCCGCGCCTTGAGGAGAAATATCCCGGCATCATGTTCAGCCAGTTCATGGGCGCTGAAATGATCGTGAAGAAGCACGGCTTTAACCGTGAGCAGCTTGATGCCTTTGCGCTGGAAAGCCACCAGCGCGCGATCGCCGCGACGCAGAGCGGTGCCTTTGCCGCTGAAATCGTGCCGATGGAAGTCGAGGGGGCCGACGGCACCGAATGGCACAAGACCGATGAGGGCATCCGCTACGATGCCACGATGGAATCGATCAGCTCGGTAAAGCTGCTGCAGGAAGGCGGCACCATCTCCGCCGCCAATGCCAGCCAGATTTGCGACGGCGCATCCGCCGTGATGATCGTCAGCGAAGCAGCGCTCAAGGAGCATAACCTCACCCCGATCGCCCGCATCGTCAATCTGACGGTGACCGGCGGCGACCCCGTGATCATGCTGGAGGAACCGCTGTTCGCCACCGACCGCGCACTGAAGCGCGCCGGCATGAAGATCGAGGATATCGATCTGTATGAAGTGAACGAAGCGTTCGCGCCCGTGCCGCTTGCGTGGCTGAAGCATACCGGTGGCGATCACGCCAAGTTGAACGTCAATGGCGGCGCGATTGCGCTTGGCCATCCGCTCGGCGCATCGGGC
>JBBQDD010000075.1:0-9487 GCA_038319335.1 Sphingomonadales bacterium | reverse complement strand
ACATGGCCGCGCTCCGCATCGGCCCCGAGTTGCGCTTCATCAATGCCGACAAACGCCAGGTCCTTATCGACCGGCATGCTTTCGGCGGTGCACAGGAACCAGCGGGCATCGCGGGGGACGATTTTTTCCTCGCCGGTGATCAGCGCCACCTGCCCCGCGCCCTTCAGCTTGATGACCCGGTCATAAACTTCGCGCGCCAGCAACCGCAGCGGAAAGCCGATCATACCGCTGGAATGGCCGCACATCCGCTCAATCGCCAGATGCGTCTTGCCGGTGTTGGTCGGCCCCAAAACGGCCGTGACCGGGCGGGTTTCATGTCCAGTCATGCTGCGCCCAAGATCGCGTGGCGAACGCCCCAGCGCAACGGGTATCGCCATGAAAAATCTTCGTTAACGAAATTCGGCAGTTAACCGCAGAAATCTGCCATTGCCGCAGGCCGGTTCTGTTCATCGGTGGAGTCGCACGACTCGTCGTAATCGGGACAGGTGGGACAGCGGGTTAATTTGACTTTAGGGGTCTGGCGTTACAGTCGATTCTCCAGCGCGCATCTGGTGGGTGGTGCACGCGATTTTGGCGGGAGCAGCTGTGTTTTTACGCAGCGATCATGATCTTGATCAGGGGGGTGGCGCAGCAGCGCTGTCGCCTGGCCGTGTGTCTGGTCGAACCTTCGCCCCGCAAACCCCGCAAGATCGTTTTGACGCCGTCAGGTCGCGCATGGCGCAGGTTGACTGGGCGCCCGATCTTGGCGCCCAAATCGGCAGCGCGACTTGGTGGCGTGGTGCCGCCACCTGCACCGCGCTGATCGCCGCGACCTGCTGGATGTCACCCGGTTTCAACAATCCGCTGATTGGCGCAGTGCCAGCACCGCTGGAAGGATCGGCCTGGGAGGATGCGCGGGCACAGGCAATCACCCCGCTTGGCCTGGGCGCGAATACCGGACGGCGGATTGCCGCCAATGATCTGGTCGCACCACTCGCCGAAACGCCGGAACGCCCGATCATCGAACTGGCCGCAACTTTGGGCAGCGGTGACAATTTCTCCCGCGTGCTGGCGCGTGCCGGTGTGGCGCGGGACGAGGCGGAAACGGTCGCCAACATGGTTTCTCGCGCCGTGTCGCTCTCCACGATCAAACCCGGCACCCAGCTGGCGATGACGCTGGGCCGTCGGCCAAGCCGCGATGTGCCGCGCCCGCTCGACAATCTGCGGTTTCGCGCGCGGTTTGACTTGAACGTCGCGGTCGCCCGCACCAATGGCGCGCTCGTCATGACGCCGGAACCGATCGCGATCGACAACACGCCGCTGCGGATTCGCGGTGTCGTCGGCCAGAGCCTGTACCGCTCTGCCCGTGCCGCAGGCGCTCCGGCCAAAGCGGTTGAGGCCTATATCCGCGCGCTGGCCAGCCGCGTGTCGATCGGGCGCGATGTCCAGGCCAGCAATGTGTTCGATCTCGTCATCCGTCAGGCCCGCGCGGCCACGGGCGAAGTGCAGATTGGCGAGCTGCTCTATGCCGGGCTTGAGCGCGATGCCAAAAAGGTTCAGCTCGTCCGCTGGGGCGACAGCGATGGCGGCAAGGGCGGCCAGTGGTTTGAGGCGTCGGGCGTCGGCGAACGGCGCGGCCTGATGCAGATGCCCGTGATGGGCCGGTTAACTTCCTCATATGGTATGCGTTTTCACCCGATTGCGCGGATGATGCGGATGCATAAGGGCATTGATATCGGCGCGTCCTATGGCACCCCGATCCGGGCGGCGATGGGCGGCATTGTCGCGATCGCAGGGCGCAGCCAGGGCTATGGCAATTTCGTCAAGCTGGCGCATAGCGGCGGGCTAGCCACCGGCTATGGGCATATGAGCCGCATTGCGGTGCGATCCGGCACGCGCGTCGCGCAGGGCCAGGTAATCGGCTATGTCGGCTCGACCGGCATGTCGACGGGCCCGCATCTTCATTACGAAGTGTGGCGCAATGGCATCTCGATCAACCCGCGCAACCTGTCGTTCACGGAAGTCGCCCAGCTGACGGGCAAGGCGCTCCAGGCGTTCAAGGCACGGGTCGCAGCGCTGCTGTCGGTAAAGCCCGGCGCGCGTTGAACGTGGCGCGCGGCTAACTTTCTACAAATCGGTTTCAGCCGCTCATCACGCGCGCATCAATGCCCCTGGGCGCGCCAACGCTTGATCGTGCGGGCGATAATCTGGTCTTCCTGCCCCACTTCACGCCACAATTTGGAGAATAGCGGGTCTTCGGATGCCGGGCGGCGATCCTCCGCCAGCGAATCGAACGATACGCGGATCGGCACAGCCACGCCTTCCCCGCAGACAATGCATTCGCGGTTGCGCAGCGCGGGGATGACATCCAGGAAGCCGCGCGCACCCTCTGGCATGGCGGCACGGACAAAGGCCTGATCGCGATCATTGTTCAGCCGCATCGCGATGATCGTGCCGCACTGCGACAAGACCCCTTCCGCCAGATCCGATGGTCGTTGCGTGATCAGCCCCAGCGAGACGCCGTATTTGCGGCCTTCCTTCGCGATCCGGCTGAGGATTCGGCCGACAGACGTCATGCTGTCCGCCGCCGGAATGTAGCGATGCGCCTCTTCACACACCAGCAGGATGGGGCGTTGCGGCTCGTTGCGCGACCAGATCGCGAAATCAAACACCATCCGCGCGAGCACCGCCACCACCACCGATGTTATTTCCGATGGCACGCCGGACACGTCGATGATCGAAATCGGCTTGCCGTCGCCGGGCAGGCGGAACACGCGTTCGATAAAGCTGGCCATGGTATCGGCGACCAGCATGCCTGAAAACATGAAGCCATATCGCGGATCGCCCTTCACCTCATCGATCTTGGTTTTCAGGCGAAGATAGGGCGCGGTGTCGCCAGCCCGGTCCATCTTGCCCATTTCCAGGCTGATCAGGTTGGTCAGGTCGCTCAGCAGATAGGGGATCGGCGCATCCACCGTCAGCTTCGAAATCTCCTGCCCCAGCCGCCCCTTGGCGCGCGCGACCAGCAAGCATTTGGCGAGGATATCGGCATCAATCTGCCGCTCTGCCCCCTGGCTGGTGACGAACACTTCGCAATGTTCGTCAAAATTCATCAGCCAGTACGGCATCTGCAGGTTCGACACGTCATAGATCGCGCCATTGTTTTTGAATGCAGCGGCATATTCGCCGTGCGGATCGACCATCACGACATGGCCCTGCGGTGCCATGTCGCAAATCCGGTGGAGGATCAGCGCGGCGGCCGTGGATTTGCCGGTCCCGGTCGATCCCAGCAGCGCAAAATGCTTGCCCAGCAGCGCATCGACATACAGCGCGGCGCGAATATCGCGGGTGGGGTATACCGTGCCGATTTCGATATTGGCGCGATCATCGGCGGCATAGATTTGCTTCAGGTCCGGCGTCGATACGGGGTACACCGCGCAGCCGGGCATGGGATAACGCGTTACGCCGCGCCGGAATTTATATAACTTCCCCGTCAGCTTCTCCTCATCGCCCTCGCCCAGAAAGTCGATCGCGGCGATGATATGGTCGCCGGGCCCATCGGCCAGTTTCAGCGACCGGACATTGGCGATGAGCCACGCGCTGCCGACGCGCATCTTCACCTGGCTGCCGACCTGCCCTGCGGCGGCGACCACCGGATCGGCACTGTGCGACAGCCGCTCTAGCGCCAGGCTGTCGAACATGATCTGGCTGCTGGAACCCGCAATTTCAAAAACCACGCCGATGCCCAGCCCCGCCGCACCGGCAGGATCTGCGCTTGATTCGGATCGGTCCATGGGTGCTGCCGACGGGCGATCATGGTCAAAACCGCTGAAATCGGCGCTATCGGTCATATCGGTCGGTCATATCAGTGGTGATCCCCGGACGTGGCGAAGCCTAACTGTGCAGGGAGACTGGTAAAAATAGCGTGAGCGCGGGCGCGCCCGTCACGACCGCGGGGTCAGAACCGGCGCGCAATCCAGCCCGCGCTCCACCCCAGGAAAACGGATAGCGCGACGGCGACCAATCCATAGGCGAACGAATCCCGGTCAGCCGCGCGCGCAACAAAGCGTTCGAACCCCGATTTGCGGATGTCGATATCGCGCACTGCGGCGGCCAGCACGCGCCCGTCGCGGATCAGGAATGTCTCCGCTGTAAAACGCCCCACCGGCACTCGTGCCGGAATGCGCAGCCGCGCCCGGTAGAGGACGCCGCCGGTAATCTCCACCGCGCGTGGCGCCTCATAATACAGCCCGGTCCGGCGTTTCAGCGCGACCAGCCCTTGTGCAAAGCGCTGCTGGGCGGGGCTGCTCGTGTTGGTGTCGGGCGACAGCTGCAGGCTGTCCAGCCCCAGCTCATAGATCGCCCGGGTGCGATCATCGACCAGCGAGTTTATCGGCTTGGATGAAGCGATGGCGTAAAAGGATGGTGCCGACAGATAGCGCGTTTGCGCGGCATTCACCCAGATGCCCGCAATCTGCTGCTTCTCGCGCACCAGGATCGATTGTGACGGGCCTTTTACCACGACGACAATATCGGCATCGCGCTCGGCCGGCACGCGCCCGCCGGGATACAGGATCGCGCCGAACAGCAGCAATTCGGCACCGGTGAAGCTATAGGCAATCTCGATATCGCGCTGCGACACATCGGGCACTAGCACCGGCTTTGCCTGCGCCATCAGCAACGGGGCGAGCAGCAGGAGCGCGCCGAACCGCGAAGGACGGCGGCCAGGTTTCATGACAGCTCGACCGAATATAGCTGGTCTGGCCGAAACCCCAGCCCGATCGCGACCCGAAACGCGACGAGCAGCACGATGATGGCAAGAGCCAGCCGCAGATATTCAGGCTTCACCCGGCTCGCCAGCCGCGCACCGACCTGCGCGCCAACGACGGACCCCACCAGCAGCAGCGCGGCGAGCACAATATCGACCGCCTTGGTGGTGGTCGCGTGCACCATCGTCGCGGCGGCGGTGACGAACAATGTCTGGAACAGCGACGTGCCCACCACCACCTGCGTCGTCATGCCGAGCAGATACAGCATCGCCGGCACCAGGATGAACCCGCCGCCAATGCCGAGCAGGATCGTCAATATCCCGACGAAAAAACCCAGCAGCAGCGGCGCAATCGGCGAAATATACAGCCCGGATCGGTAAAATCGGGTCCGCAGCGGCAGGGCGGCGACCAAAGGGTGGTGCCGCCGCGTCTTCGCGCGCAATTTTACGCCCGTCTTGATCGCCTGGATGCTTTGCAGCGATTCGCGCGCCATCATCGTGCCGATCGATCCCAGCAGCAGGACATAGATGATCGCAATCACCGTATCGATCTGCCCGCTGGCGCGCAGCAGCTGGAAAATCCACGCGCCCACAAATGATCCGATCACGCCGCCCGCCACCAGCACGCCGCCCATCTTGGTATCGACACCGTTGCGGCGGAAATGCGCAAACACCCCCGATACGCTGGCCCCCGTCACCTGGCTGGCGGCAGAAGCGGCAGCGACGGTGGGGGGGATGCCGTAAACGATCAGCAACGGCGTGGTCAGAAAGCCGCCGCCCACCCCGAACATGCCCGACAGCAGTCCCACCCCGCCGCCGAGCAGGATGATGACAAGCGCGTTCACGCTCAGATTGGCAATGGGCAGGTAAACGTCCATGGGCACCCCTCCGTTATCCCTTTCGGGCGCAACGCGGAAGCGCATAACGACGTCAGAAATCGGTGCCGATCGAGGGCGCCGGGCCTGATCCTGGCCGCGCATCGCCCGCCACCCGCTGCCGCCAGTCGATCGAGACGCGATAACGCTGTCGGCCAATTGGCAGGCGTGCGCCGATTGACGGCCCCAGGTCCAGCCGCGCCGCGCCGGGTTGAATCGCGCCCCAGCCGCCGCCGCCAAGATCAATCGGGGTGCCGCCGATCATCGCCACCTGCCGGTTGATCCGCACAGCGCCATCGGCATAGCCGATCACGCCGCCCCGTCCGATAATCCCCGCCTGGCCATAGCTTTCCAGGCGAAAGCCGTGCCAGAGCGGCAATGGCCCTACGCCCCCGACCAGCGCCACCGATGGCCCGCCCGCCGCGCCGTTGATGCCGATCCGCTGTTCGGCCACCAGCCGCACTGGCAACCGCGTCGGTTGCCATTCCAGCCCGATCGCGCCTTCCTGCCCCCCGCCGCCCAGCGGGCTGGCTACCCGGCCGACAATCGACACCCGCCGCGCGGGCCACAGCGCATAGGCCAGCCGCACGCCGGCCTGGCTGCCGCCCAGCTGGCTGCCCGACAGGCTGGCCCCCACGCCCCGCCCGTCACGCGCGATCAACCAGAAACTGCCCGACCAGCGCGACGGTGATTGATGGGGCTTGGGGGCAGATGGCAAGCCCCTTCCGGGCGCCGGCATCGCCATGGGCGCGAGCGATATCACTGGCTTGCTGATTGGCTCGACCGCGCGGACAGGGATCATCCCGGGCAGTGCCGCCGGATCGCGCTGACGGACTGGCGCGGGGCGGGTGCGCTGCGCGATTGCTAATGGCCGCGCCCATGCCTCAGCGGGCCCCAGCGGCAATGTTTTGGCTGCTGGGGGCAGCTGAATTGGCGACGGCGTTTCCTTCGTCACCGAAAGTTCGGTCGCAGGAGAAACGGGCGATGGCGGCGCCCCCTGCGGCCAGAGCATCACGATACGAATCGTCACCCAACTGCCGGTTACCAGCGCCAGGAAGCGCAGCGGGCTGCCCTGCCGGGTCATGTTGCGCCACCTGGTGTGCGCTGGCGATCGAGCGGGGGAAATTCATGCGCGGTCTTGTCCCAGATGATTGGCGCGCCGCGCAGCATCGCGATGTAGCGCTTCATCGCCCGCTGCGCGGCGAACAGCGCGATCAGATTGCCCACCAGCGCCCGTGGGATCGACCATAACCCCTCGCGCCAGCCATAGGCTGCCGTTGTAAACCCGGCGCGCATCGCCAATCGCCAGATCAGCACCGCGGCATTGGCGATCAGCACCGCGGCGGGCAGGGCAACCGGCGCTGCTGGCGTCCCTGAAACGGTGTGGCCCAGCCATGACAGCCCCGTCGCCAGCAGCGCGAGATAGGCCACCGCCAGCACCAGCACCGATATCGGCCCGCGCCGATCCCGCATCCGCATCCAGTGATCGCCAAGCGCAAAGCGGCTGCCCCAGCCCGTCCGGTCCCACCCGGCCAGCGCGATGCCCACCATCCAGCGCGCCTTTTGCCGCACCGCCGCCTCCAGCCGCGCGGGGAAATAGGCATGCACTGCCACCAATGGCCCGCCGGGATATTCGCGAATTCGGGCCAGGATTGAACGCCCACCAAGCACGGCGACATGCAGGCCAAGCTCATAATCCTCGGTCAGGCTTTGGGCATCGAACGGGTCGCCGCCGCGCGTTGCTGCCACCCCTTCCAATGCTTCGCGGGATATAGCGCAGCCCACCCCTGCCAGCGGCAAACCGGCGCCAAGGGCCTGGCGCACCACCAGTTGTTTGGCGTGCGCCTCAGCAAATTCGTCGCAATAATGCCCGGAAACCAGCCGTGATCCGCGCTGCACCAGCGGCAGCACCGGCAATTGCACCGCGCTATACGCCCCGATCAGCCGATCAAAGATTCGCAGTTCTTGGGGATGGACGACATCTTCGGCATCATGCAGCACCACCGCGCGCGCCCTCGCCCCTTCCGTCGCTTCGTCACGGGCGAGCGCGTGCCAGATGACGTTCAGATTGGCGGCCTTGGTGGTCGGCCCCGGATCATTGCCAATCACCAGCCGGACGCGGTCGTCGTGCGCCGCCACCGCCGCCACCGCCGCCACGACCGCGATCGTCGCCGGATCATTGGCATAGGTGCCCACATAAATGCGGTAATCTGGGTGATCCAGCCGGGCCAATGCAGTATCCAGCATTGCGCCAATCACGCCCGCTTCATCCCAGGCGGCAACAAAGATCGCGATTCGGCCCTGTGGCTGGGGCGCGGCGAAATCGGCCAGTATCGGGCCAGCAGCGCGCCGCCGCACCACCCGCCGCCAGCCGCTGCGGGCCAGAAACGCGATGTCGACCGCCAGATCATCCATCCCGCCAAGCGCGATGCCGATGCCAGCGAACAACAATGCCTCGCGCGCGATAAAATCAATTACCGCAATACCATCCGCCCAACCGATCAACCGTGACGCCCCCGATTCGCCCCGGGGGTTGTTGTCCGTCGGCGCGATCTGTTCCGCAAGGTGCACCAGCGTGCCTAATTCGTCGCTGGACCGCACGCACCCGGACCGGTAGTTAACGCTATCCTTTCCGAAAGGGGCGATGATGAAGCTGGTGTTCCGTCTGGCATTCCTGGCCCTTGTGGTTGCGCCGATCAGTGCCTCGGGAGATAATTCGCCCCAGGTCATCGTCGCCACGCCGGGAATCGGCAATGGCGCGATCGAGCGGTTTACGGCGCGGTTCAACCAGCCAATCGTTGCGCTGGGCGATCCCCGCGCCGCCGCACCCTTCAAGGTAACTTGCGCCATTGCGGGCGAGGGACGCTGGGTCGACCAGCAAACCTATGTCCATGAATTCAAGACGCCACTGCCCGGCGGGACTGCCTGCAGTTTTGATCTGGTTGACGGGCTAAAGACCGTGTCGGGCTATGCCGTGGGCGGGCAGCGCAGTTTCAAGGTGGATGCCGGCGGCCCCGTGGCGCGCGCGGTGCTGCCAGGCCAATATGGTGGCGAGATCGAGGAAGATCAGGTCTTCCTGATCGCGGCAAACATGCCTGCCACGCCCGCCTCTGTTGCCGCAAACGCCTATTGCGCGGTTGACGGCATTGGCGAGAAAATCCCGGTCGATGTGCTGCCCGCCACGGTCGCGCCAAAGCTGCTGGGTGAGCTGGGAACTGACCGGTATGAAGTGACGAGCTTCCTGGAAAGCGCCGGGCTGCCCGCGACGATTCCTGCGGCAGAGGCGGATCGCGCAGCGATGACTGCGGGCATCACCGCGCTGAAATGCCGTCGTCCGCTGCCGCCCGGGCGTGACATGGCGATCGTCTGGTCAGGCAAGATCGCTGGCGCCAGCGGGAAGCTGGCAGGGGCTGACCAGCGGTTCGATTATACCGTGCGCAAGCCGTTTACCGCGCGTTTCGAATGCGGGCGCGTCAACCCTCAGGCCGGGTGCAGCCCGGTTGAAAAGGCGTGGGTCCGTTTCACCTCCCCGATCGCCAAGGGCGTGGCCGAACAGATCCGCATCCAGACCGCCGATGGCAAATCGATTGCCCCCAAGTTCGACGATGATGCCAAGAAACAATCCACCGTCAGCGACATCAGCTTTGCCACGCCCCTGCCATCGGCCAGCACCGCCAAGCTCATTCTGCCTGCCGACATCAAGGATGAAAGCGGCCGCCCGCTCTCCAATGCCGAACGATTCCCGCTCGACATCCGCTTTGACGAGGCACCGCCGCTGGTGAAGTTTGCCGCACCGTTCGGCATATTGGAGGCGCGTGAGGGCGGCGTGCTGCCGGTCACTGTCCGCAACGTTGAGCCCGCCTTG
>JBBQDD010000074.1:0-9553 GCA_038319335.1 Sphingomonadales bacterium | reverse complement strand
AAGTCTCGGGCGAGGGAGAAACCGATCAGCTGTTCCGCGCCTTCTATGCCAATGGCCGGACCAAATCGATTGGCGGTGCGCTGCAGGCGGCGCAGACAACGCTGATCGATCAGCCGCGCTACAGCCATCCCTATTACTGGGGCGCCTATTTCATGGTGGGCGATGAAAGCAAGACGATGCTGACCGGCGGCGAGAAGGTGGCCTCACGGTAATGTGCCGCCAACCGGGCAGGGTGCGGCGTGGCGAATACTGAGCCGCCGCCTGCAGGCCGTGCCCCGTTGTTCGGACGATTGCTGACAGGCTTGATGCTGTTGCTGCTGGCCGGCGGAATCGGCGCGGGGAGCATCTTTGGCGGGCTTTCGGCAGCACCGCTGCTGGTCGAACGGCTGGCGGGCAACCACCCGGCACCGCCTGTATTGGCAACCATTTATACGGTGATCATCTTCGCACCGATCGCGATTGCCGCAGTGGTGGCGGCACGGTGGGTGCCCGGCACGATGATCGTGGCCGGGCGAAAGCCGCTGGGCTGGATGCTGACCGGGATTGCCATCGGCGGTTGCGGGCTGGTTCTGTCGGCCAGCCTCGCGGGCCTTTCACACACCATCTGGCGGGCGCCATCGCCTCCCGGCTTTGCGCCGGTGCTGCTGGCCGGGGCAATAGTGACGCTGCTGCAGGCAGGAGCGGAGGAACTGCTGCTGCGCGGCTTTCTGCAACCGGCACTGGCGTGGCAGTGGGGCCGATGGGCGTCGCTGATTGCCGCATCGCTGGTGTTCATGGCGCTGCATCTGGCCGGGGGCGCGCGCGGCCCGATCGAAATCGTCAATCTGTTCCTGGCCGGTGTCTTGTTCGGCATGCTCGCGGTGCGCACCGGTGGCATCGTCGCGCCGATTGCCGCGCACTGGGCGTGGAATTGCGTCGAAACGCTGGCGCTTGGCCTTTCGCCCAATCCCGGTGTCGGCGAATTCGGGTCGTTGATTGATCTCGACCTGCGCGGCGCGGCGATGTGGGGCGGGTCTGCCGCTGGGCTGAATGGCAGCGTCGCGGTGTCACTGGTGTTGGTCGCGCTCACCCTGCCGTTGCTGTTGTGGCGTCCCGCGCCAATGCCGGAACCCGGTAGCCCCGAACGATCTGTGCCAGCGGCAGCCCCTGTTCGGCCAGCCGCACCGGTCGCGCTGGACCCGGCCTCTGCCTGGTTTCTGGGTGAGGACGATGGCGGCGGAACTGATGGCCGGCCCCATTAAAAACCGGGCCGTGCCTGTGTTTTGCGTGCCGCGCGGCAGTGGCATTTCGGCTGCGCGCCGCGCCAGCGGATCGGCGGCGGTGCCGCGATGGGCACCAGCAGAGAAAAGCAACGTAAAGCAGCGCATAAAGCCGCTTCCGGACTCATCGAAGCTGTGCTTAAACAGAATCAATCGTAGCGCAGGGGGAGGCGATCGATGGCTCACGTAGGCCGGGTTGCGTCGCGTGGGGGCCAGTATTTTCGTCCTCGATATTTCGAACATCATCATCGGGCCAGCAACGGCGCGATAAGCGCGCCTGTGCGCTTGCTCCAGCGCGGTGCCATGCGTGGAGTCGCTGCCGCGCGTAACATGGTGATCATCAACGCCAGGCGCATCGCCACGGCTGGCTGGGGGGCGCATGATGAGTGATCCTGACGGCAATGGCATCGACGCCAACCGGACGGTGTTTCGTCCATCGCCGCTGCAACAGCGCGGGGCGGCTCAGCCTGCCGCTGATCCCGCCGTAACGCAGCATGAATGGGGCGCCCCGCGCGCCGACGCAGCAGCGCCTGCCTGGGGCGCGCCGAATGACGCTGCGGCACCGTTTGCTGACGGGCTTTCGGCCCCCAGCCGGTTGCGCAATGACGATGTGCCTGCACCCGCCGCCAAGCAGATCGTCAGCAACCGCCTGGTTGCCGCTGCGGCGCCCGTGCTGGCGCTGACCGCCGGGGTCCGCACGGGGCGCGTGCGCATCGCCATCCCCGATCTGCACCGCCAGGTCGCCAGCGCCATCGCTGAGTTTGAGCGCACCATCACGCCCGACGTTGCGGAGGATGCCCGCAACCAGGCGCTGTATGCGCTGTGCCTGACGATCGACGATATCGTCCAGAACCTGCCCGGCATCGGCACTGACGAAGCCGAATGGGCGAAGCGATCCATGGTCGTCACTTTCCTGAAGGACAATATCGGCGAGGATCGGTTTTGGCAGCAGGCCCGCAGCCTGGTGGCCAATGCCGCCCAGCATGCTGAGCTGATCGAATTTTATCACGCCTGCCTGGCCGCCGGGTTGGAGGGCAAATATCGCGGCGCGCCCAATGGCGCGCGGGGCCTGGACGACGAGATGAAGGCGCTGTTTTCTGCGTTGGAGCACCCGCGTGGCCTTTCCACCGTTCATCTGGTGGATCGTTGGCGCGGCGAGCACGCACCGCTGCGCAAAGTGGGTTTCTGGAGCTATGTGCTGCTGGCCGGTGCGGCGACGGCGGTGGTGCTGATGGCGATTTACATTGCGCTGCGGCTGTCGCTGATGACTTCGGGAGAGCCAACCAGCGCCGCGCTGGCCGCGCTCAGTCCAGACAAGGCCCTGCGACTCGCACGCGCCGCCACGCCCCCGCCTGATGCCGCGCCGAGCGATGTTTTTCTCCGGTTGAAAAGCTTCCTTGAAAACGAAGTGAAGCAGGGTCTGGTCGCGGTGGAGCAGGATGGCTCCAGCGTGCGCGTGCGCACCACGATTGGATCGCTTTTCCAGTCGGGATCAGATCAGCTGATGCCCAACCGGGCGGGGCTTTTCCTGGCGATCGGCACGGCGGCGGACCAGGAAAACGGGCCCATCACGGTGGAGGGCCATGCGGACGGCGATCTGGGATCGAGCCTGAGCTTTCCTGATAATGTCGCGCTGTCAAAGGCGCGGGCAGATACTGTTGCCGCGCTGATCCGCCAGCAGCTATCCGAGCCCGCACGGGTGACGACCAAGGGCTTTGGCGATACCCGCCCGATCGCATCGAACTTTACAGATGCCGGCAAGGCCGAAAACCGGCGTGTCGAAATTGTCATCCCACGGACCAACTAGAAGGATCGGCGGGCGATGCAGCGCATTCTGACGAATTGGTGGTTCGTATCGATCAGCACGGCGGTGCTTGCCATTCTGTTCCTCTGCTTGGGGCTGCCCACTTTTGTGGGCGCGCTGCGGCCGGTGTGGCTGCGGCTGCTGATTGGCCTGGGCATTGCGTTGCTATGGGGGCTGTTGTGGTTCCTGCGTCGCCGAAGAGGGGGGCGCGCATCGGATGCGATTGCAGCCGAACTGTCGGCGACGAATGACGGGGATGCCGAAACCGCGGCGCTGTCCAACAGCATGGCCGAAGCGCTCAAGACGCTGCAGACCGCCAATGGCGGCAAGCGCCGTGATTACCTTTACAGCCGCCCCTGGTATGTAATCATCGGCCCGCCGGGCGCTGGTAAGACGACCGCATTGGTCAATTCCGGGCTGCGCTTTCCCTATTCTATCTATACGCTGCTGGGGGTTGGCGGCACCCGCAACCTGGAATTCATGTTCGCTGACGAAGCGGTGATGGTCGATACCGCAGGCCGCTATACCAGCCAGGATTCCGACGCGGCGATTGATGCGCGCGGCTGGGACGGATTTTTGTCGCTGCTGCGCCGCCACCGCCCGTTGCAGCCGATCAACGGAATTATCGTGGCGATCGGCGTTGACGAACTGGTGGCGGGTGACCGCCAGTCGATCGATCTGCACGCTACCACGGTACGCCGGCGGCTGGCCGAAGTGCGGCGTACGCTGGAAATCGACGTGCCGGTCTATGTGCTGATCACCAAGGCTGATCTGCTGTCGGGCTTTGTCGAATATTATGACGATCTGGATGTGGAGGGGCGACGTGCGGTGCTGGGGCACACCCTTCCGTTTAGCCGCCAGCGCCCCCAAAGCGCCGCCATTGCTGATGCGTTCGACACCATGGCGCGCGCCATCGAGCAGCGCCGCGCCACACGCCTGGCCAATGAGCCGGACGCGACCCGCCGCGCGCTGATCCTTGGCTTTCCGGGGCAGATCAACCGGCTCCGATCGCGACTGATTCGTTTTCTGGACGGTGTGTTCGTGGCGGGCGATGCGCCGGGCGGCACGCTGCGCGGCTTTTACCTGACCAGCGGCGTCCAACAGGGCACCCCGCTTGATCGCATGGTATCGACCATGGCCGACGCCTATGATCAGCCCCATCAGGAAGCGGCCGGCAGCGGGCGCGCCTATT
Organism: Sphingomonadales bacterium; assembly: GCA_038319335.1. Taxonomy (GTDB): domain Bacteria; phylum Pseudomonadota; class Alphaproteobacteria; order Sphingomonadales; family Sphingomonadaceae; genus Sphingomonas. Next base: position 5,298 of record JBBQDD010000074.1, on the reverse strand, counting down.
TCCTCAACCGGCTGCTGGCGCAGGTGACGTTCCCGGAAGCAGGGCTGGTGATGCTGAACCCGCAGGCCCGGCTTCGCCAGCGTGCACAGCTGGTTGGGGCGATTGCGGGGATTGGTGTGGTCGCGGCGCTTACCGTGCTGGCCTGGATGGGCAGTTTCGTCGGCAATCGCAATTTCCAGGCGGCGCTGGTCGAAAAAGCGCAGGCTGCAGAGCGGGTGCAAAAGGAAAGCGGCATCAACCTGATCCAGGTGCGCGAGCGCGACCCCGGGCTGGACAAGGCGCTCGGCCTGTTGCGGGCCCTGCGCACATTGCCACAGGGCTATGCCGATCGGCAGGCAGGCGGCGCACCGCTGACGATGCGTTTCGGGCTGTTCGAATCTGCGCTGTCTGCACGCGCAGAAGAAGCCTATCGGCGCGGGCTGCGCCGGGTGATGCTGCCACGCCTGTTGCTGGCGCTGGAAAGCGATATCCGCAGCAAGCTGGCCAGCGGGCAGTCAGTGAACGAACCGCTGAACGCCTATCTGATGCTGGGCGGCCAGGATCCTGTCGACAAAAAGGCGGTGCGCAGCTGGGCGCTGGCGCACTGGGCCAATGTGCAATTTCCGGGGGCCGACAAGGCTGTGATGCGCAAGGAATTGGCCGAGCATCTCGATGCGCTGCTGGAGGATGACGACTTGACGGTGGATTGGCCCAAACGCCAGGCCCCGATCGACGGGGCGCTGATTGATGCGGCGCGCGAAGCCTCCCCCGATCTGTCTTATGTCGACCTCCCTCATCCGTTTGCTGCGGCAAAGCTGCGCGGATGACGGGGCACGCCGCACCAGCTGGCCTGATCCACTCTCGCATCTGGGCGTTTTGCTGCCCGGTAAAGCTGTGACGGCAATGGTGTTTGGCAAGCTTCCCGCGCACGGCGATTTCGTGGCGCGGGGAATCGCGCCTGATGTCCAGGCGGAGATTGACGGCTGGCTCGCGCAGGAAATGGCGCGGGCGCGCACGGTGCACGGTGCGACGTTTGAGCGGCTGTTCGATCACGCACCGGTGTGGCGGTTTGCCTGGGCGCAGGGAGCATCGAGCTGGTGTGGCGCAATGTCCCCCTCCACAGACCGGATTGGTCGCCGTTATCCCGTCATCGCGGGGGTTGTCGCGGGTGGCAATCAGGCAGCTTTGGCGTGCGAGGATCAGCTTTATGCCGCGCTGGTGGAGCAGTGGAGCGTCGATACGCTGCATGATGCGATCAAGGCGATCCCAACGGATAGCGCCGTGGCGCCTGCCAGTTCGCGCTGGTGGACGGAAGGCAATGATGATTTCGCGCCCGCATCGCTTGACGGCGACCGACCGGTCGATCTGATCGCGACGATGCTGACGCCGAGGGGAGAGCGGGAATGGGCCTGATGCTGCGCTTCGAAGGCGAGGGGCGATCCGACACGGGGCGCGTGCGCGACCATAATGAAGACAGCCTGCTCTGCCGCCCCCGGGACGGGCTGTGGGTGGTGGCTGACGGTATGGGCGGCCATGAACGCGGCGAATGGGCATCGGCCGTAGTGACTGAAACCATCGCTGCCGTCCAATTCGGCGCGGACGACGATTTCGACAAGCGCCTGTCGCTGGTGTCGGGCGCCATCCATGCCGCGAACCGGCATATCTATGCAGAAGGCACCGCGCGCCAGGCAAGGTTTGGCACCACGGTGGTCGCGTTGCTGCTCCATGGCGGTCGGTTCGGTGTGGTGTGGGCGGGGGACAGCCGGGCCTATGTGCTGCGGCACGGCGTGCTCCACCAGCTTACGGTCGATCATACCGAAGTGCAGCGGTTGCTCGATCTGGGCATGTTGCAGCCGGAAGAGGCGCATGGCCACCCGATGGCGCATTTGCTGGCACGGGCCATCGGTGTGATGGAAACGGTGTTGCTCGATGCGATTACCGATGATGTGCTGACGGGCGATCGCTTTCTGCTGTGCAGCGACGGGCTGACCGGCGTGATAAAGCCAGCGGAACTGCAAGCGCTGGTTGGCGCGGGCGCCATCGCCAACGTTGCCGATCGGCTGATCGAGCGGACGCTGGCGGGCGGGGCCCCTGATAATGTTACCATCGCGCTGGTCGATGCGCGCGAGGCGACACGGTTGACGATCGGCGAACCGGCGGGAAGCTTGCGATGATCGAACATGAAAAGCCCGGCGATGATGAGCCGCGCACGATCTTCAGTCCCGGCCCCGGTGCGGCAGCGCCGGGCGGCACGCCTGCCGCAGCCGCGACCGGCAGTGAAAAGGCCGCGCAGGACGATGAGCCGGCCTGGGGCGCACCGCGCGCATCAAGCGCACCCCCCGTGCCACCCGCTGTGCCACCCGCCGAGCCGGTAGCGGCACCTACGCCGACGCCCGCCCCGGTCCCGGAACCCGCAGCGGCGCCGGTGCCCGATGGATTGATCGGTGCCGATCGCACCTTCATCCCGCGCACGCCGCGCGGCGATGGCCGGTCGATCGAAGTCGGCGATGTGTTGAACAGCATTTTCGAGGTCAAGCGCTTCATCGCCCGGGGCGGCATGGGCGAGGTGTTCGAAGGCATCAACGTCTCCTCTGACGAGCGCGTCGCGATCAAGGTCATGCTGCCCTCGCTGGCTGCAGATCCCAATGTGCAGGCGATGTTCCGCAAGGAAGCCAAGACGCTGACGCGGCTCGCCCATCCGGCGCTGGTGCAATACCGGGTGCTGGCGCAGGAGCCGCAGCTGGGCGTGCTGTACATCGTTACCGAATATATTGATGGCACCAACCTGTCCGACATGCTGGGCCAGATAAAGGTATCGGCCAGCGAATTGCGGGGGCTTGCGCGACGGCTGGCCAACGGGCTGAAGGCCGCGCACGCGCTTGACGCCATCCACCGTGACATTTCACCGGACAATGTGCTGCTGGAAGGCGGCAAGCTGGATCAGGCGAAGATCATCGATTTCGGGATCGCCAAGGATCTTGATGTAAGCGCCAAGACGATCGTCGGCGATGGTTTTGCGGGCAAGCTCAACTATGTCGCGCCCGAACAGCTGGGCGATTTCGGGCGCGATGTGGGGCCGTGGAGCGATGTGTACAGCCTTGGCCTGGTGCTGCTCGCGGTGTCGCAGGGGCGCGATACCGATATGGGCGCGACGCTGGTCGACGCGGTTGATCGCCGCCGCGCCGGGCCTGATCTGTCGCCGGTGCCGGGGGACATGCGCCCGGTAATCGCAGCGATGCTGACGCCTGATCCAGCCAAGCGGCTACGATCGATGGACGCGGTGATCGAGGCACTTGATCACGGGGTGGGTGCGCCACCCGCGTCGCCACCACCGCCGCCACCCGCACCGGCGGCGCGCGAAGCCAAGCCCGCCAGCGCGACACGGACCGAAAGCAGCGGCGGTGGCAACCAGATGAAGCTGATCATCGGCGGCGTGGCGGCACTGGTCGTCCTGGCCGTCGCCGTATGGCTGGCGATTGGCGGCTTGGGCGGGCGCGGCGCATCGAGCGATGTTGCAGGCGCTGATGGGGCGGCGGGTTCGATCGCGACAACGGCACCTGCGGCGCTGGCGGCGGCATTGCCCAATATCCCCTGCGCCTGGATTGATGTCGCCGAACTGAAGCCCGTTGGCGCAGACGTCGACGTCATTATTCGCGGCGCGGCTCGCGATCCGGCAAGCGCACAGGGCGTCATCTCGCGCGCATTGTCAGATGTGGGCATCGCGCCGAAATCGATCGATTTCAAGGATGTGGCTCTGGCCCCTGCCGATATGTGCCTGGCGCTTGATGCGCTGCGCCCGTTTCGTGATCGCAACCCGGATGTGCTGACCGTCGATCAGCCCAAGTTCGAACTCGCGATGGACCCGGCCCAGGGCAAAAGCGTTGCCGATACGATGATCACCATCGGTCGCGGCGGCTCCACGGGTGAAATTGCCATCTTCGGGATGGAGCCGACGGGCGAGATCGACAAGATCAACGGACTGGAAACCCGCGCTGCGCTGGATGAGATTGCCGCGCAGAACCCCGAACGGTTTGAACGCACAGGTGACAGCTACCGCGCAAAACTGCAGACCGACCATGCCGGGCTGTCAGGCATTCTGCGCGTCGAATCGAGCGTCGCGTTGAGCGCTGCCGATACCACGCTGCTCACCCTGAAACCGGCTGAGCGTGGTGCCGACTGGACTGCCAAGATCGCGGCGGCAGCCAAGGCGGGGGGCTGGCATATCGACATGGTGTGGTATCGCACCGTTGATGAGATTCCGGGGTAATGCACGCGCTGGCGGGTCTCATCGTCCTGCCAGATAACGAAACCCGGCCTTCGCCACTGGCCGGTTCGTGCCTATCGATCGCGGAACCCGGCCCGACTTATTCGGGCGCGGGCACCAGCGGCAGCCACACTGCGCTGGCGCTCGTCCCGCCGCGTTCCAGCGTCACCGTTGCCTTTTGAAAATCGGCTTTCTCGGCCAGGAAGATGTTGGGCACGAATTTTTGCGGGTTGCGATCATATAGCGGGAACAGGCTCGACTGCACCTGCACCATCACCCGGTGGCCAGGCTGGAACACATGGTTCACCACGGGCAGGCGGAAGCGGTAACGCTGCGTCTTGCCGGCCTGGATGGCGCTGGGCTTTTCGAAACTGTCGCGGTAACGGCCCCGGAAAATGTCCAGGCTGACGGCCAGTTGATAGCCGCCCATCTTGGCATCGCCTGGCACCTCGTCGGGATACACGTCGATCAGCTTGACGACGAAATCGCCGTCCGTCCCGGTTGTCTGGGCAAAAATATCGGCAATCGGCGCCCCCGATAGCCGCATCGGTGCGGTCAGCACATCGGTTGAATAGCTTTGCACGTCGGGACGGCCATCCGCATGGCGCTGGTCGCTCACCAGCCAGTCGGCCCAGCGCCCATCGCCAAAATTCACTGGCCGCGGCAGGTGCGGCACGGGCTTGGCGGGATCGGCCACATAGCTGTCCCCCCCCGGTGCGCCCTTGTCAAAGCCAAGCCGGCCGCCTTCCTGAAGGTAGATCGGCTTCAGCGGCGCAGCACAGCCCTGTTCACAGGCAAGCGGCCAACTCGCGAAATGCTCCCACTTGTTTGCGCCGGTGTTATAGATTGTGGCCGCGGCCAGCTTTGCGGGCGGGCCATCCTTCAGATATTGGTCGAACAGCGGCAGCACCATTGCCTCGCGGAACTGCGCCGCCGTGTCGCCATCCCATTTCAGCGGCCCCAGTTCACGCCCCTCCCGGTTGATCTGGCTGTGCCGCCAGGGCCCCATGACGAGAAAATTGTTACCCAGCTTGCCCTTGGCTTTCAGCGCCTCC
>JBBQDD010000073.1:0-9696 GCA_038319335.1 Sphingomonadales bacterium | reverse complement strand
CTTCGACTTCGCTCAGCCCGAACGGATGAAGGGCGTATCAACCTAAAGCCATCATACTCTAATGCACAAACCGCGCCACGACATCACGGTAGCTGCGACTGACCTTCACCTGCGCACCTGATCCCAGCACCAAAAAACATTCGCCATTGGTGTGCGGCTTCACTTCCTTCACCAGATCAAGGTTGACGATGGTTGAGCGGTGCACACGCTGAAAGCGCCGGGGATCGAGGCGCTTTTCAAGGTCCTTCATCGTCTCGCGCAGGATCAGCGTGTTGTCGCTGGTCTTGATGCACATATCATCGCCCGCCGCCTCAACGCTTTCGATCGTGTCGACATCGACTCGGAAAATCTGGCCGCGATCCTTGATGTTGATCAGCTTTTCGAACCGGCTGGCGGAGAGCTGGTCGCCGCCATCCTGAATGTCGGCGGCGGCATCGGGCGCGATTTCGGCGAGCACTTCCTTCAGCCGGTCAACTTCTTCCACGCCGCGCTTTTCGGCTAGCCGCTGGCGCACCCGGTCAAGCGTGTCGGCCAGCCGCCCCTCCTCAACCGGCTTCATCAGGTAATCCATCGCCTGCGCCTCAAACGCGCGAATCGCATGATCGGAATAGGCGGTGACGAACACGAACAAAGGTGGCTCCACCTCCATCAGGCCCTGCACCACCGAAAAGCCGTCAAAGCCCGGCATCTGGATGTCGAGAAACACCAGATCAGGTTTATGCGTCTTGATGCTGCGGATCGCCTCACGGCCATTCACGCAGGTATCGATAATTTCGACGTCAGCGTGCGGCTCAAGCCGCAATTGCATGCCCTGAATGGCAAGCGGTTCATCATCGACCAGGATCGTTCGGATTGTCATGCGGCCTCTTTCGTCGGTTCCTCGAGCTGGAACGGAATGTCGATCTCTACCCCAAAGCCGCCCCCCGGGTTTGATCGCGTCTCGAATCGGTGGTCGGGCCCATATGCCTGCGCCAGCCTGTCCCTGATATTGGCAAGCCCGACCCCGGTTGAAAGGCTTGGCCGCGATTTTGTTTCAATCAACCCCGGTCCGCTGTCCGATACGGTGATCTGCACCCGCTCACCGTTCAACCGAGCGACGACGTTGATCTCGGCACCGTTTTCCTGTGGGGTGACGGCATATTTGATGGCGTTTTCCACCAGCGGTTGCAGCAGCAGCGACGGCAACCGGGCCTTTGCCACGCGCGGATCGACGGAGAAGCTGGGGCGCAGGCGATCTTCAAACCGCATCTTTTCAATCTCCAGATACAGCTTCAGCGTCTCCACTTCCTGCGCGATCGTGACGTGCGCGGTGGGTTCATTGGCCAGCGTGTAGCGCAGGAATGACGACAGCCGGCTGAGCATCGCGTTCGCCCGGTCAGTCTGTTTCAGCAGGACGAGCGTGGAAATGGAGTTGAGCGTGTTGAACAGGAAATGCGGGTTGAGCTGATAGCGCAGCATCGCGAGCTGGGCGGTTGACGCCTGATTGCCGAGCTTTTCGAGCTGATCGATCTGCTCCTCAACGATCAGGTAGAAGTTGATCCCGAAATACAGCGCCGACCACCCGGCGAGCACCACGAAATTCAGGAATACCGTGCCGAGTACGAGGTTGAGGTTGATGCCCGGATTGTCGAGCTTGATGAACGAAAACGAAAACGCATCGAGCACCGCGTACAGCACGGTTGCCATCACCAATGTGAAAATGGTGAGGAGCATCAGGCTGATTCGCGGCAGGGTGCGGTAATAGCCGTACAGCGTGGAGAGCAGCAGGGTGATGCAATAGCCGATGATCGATTCGATCACGATCGCGACCAGGGCGGCGATCGACAGCCCGTTATTGACGCTGGAAACACTGCGCAGCACCAGATAGCCGCTCCACCCCGCCGCCTGCAGCATCCAGAACGCGCGGTTCTTTTCCTCAAAAAACGGGCGCGAAAAAATATTGGGTTTGGACGCGGATGGGGCGCCGGTTTGGGGCTCCAGTGGGGAAAGCTCGTTCATCGAAGCAGCAGGCGGGGCGGCGGCAGGATCATCGCTTCCTTATAGCTGCTGACAAACCGCCGGGAAGGGGCCTATGTTGGGCGTCAGCACAGCGGCGGGACAGGAGAGCGACAATGGCTGACGGCAGCGATCATATGGGTAACGATCGGGCGGGCTTTACCGCGATGACGGAGGGGACGCAGGAAGACTGGCAGACGATCGCCACGCATTTTCGCGACTTCTCGCACGGGTTGCCCGCGCGTGTGCTGACGCATCTGAAGCTGCTGGACGGCGATTATGGGGGCTTTCCGGTCGATCGGCTGGAGCATTCGCTGCAAACCGCCACCCGCGCGCACCGCGACGGGCGGGATGAGGCCTATGTGGTGACGGCGCTGCTCCACGACATCGGCGATACGCTGGGCAGCTTCAACCACCCGGAAATTGCCGCCGCGATGCTGCGCCCGTTCGTGTCGGAGGAACTGCACTGGATTGCGAACAACCACGGTGTTTTCCAGGGATATTATTACTTCCATTATCTCGGCATGGACCGCGACCTGCGCGAGAATTACCGTGGGCACCCGCATTTTGAGGCATGCGCTGAATTCTGCGAGAAATATGATCAGTCAGCATTCGATCCGAATTATGACAGCGCACCGCTGAGCTTTTTCGAGCCGATGGTGGCGCGGGTGATGGCCCGACCGATCAACAGCATTTACGCGCGAGTCGCCGAGCCGGCCTGAGTGGGATTCGGGTGGTGGTGGGGTGAGGCAATCGCGGTGTGATTCGCCGTCCGCTACTCAAGCCGCCATATACCCAGCCCCCAAAACGGGCGCTTCCCCGGCGAAGGTCGGGGCCCAGTTGCGACGGTGGGCGTTATTTGAGCATCGCGCGTTAATTCTGCATCACTTCCGTCATTGCGAGCGTAGCGGAGCAATCCAGCGTGCCGCGCGTGGGGAGGCTGGATGGCTTCCCCGGCTCAAGGCCGGGGTCGCAATGACGACTCAGATTCTACGCAGCCCGCTCTAAAGGGCGCGCGCAACGACTCGCCGTCCCGCGACTGGGCCCCGGCCTTCGCCGGGGAAGCGGGATGTAGGTTTTTGTTTATGGGCAAAACCAACCTGGCCCGTCACCCCAGCTTTCGCAGGAGTGACGGGCGCAGCGTGGACGGGGATCACCGCGCGATGTTGCGATTTCCGACCCCCCAAAAACAAACCGCCGCCCCCTTGCGGGGACGGCGGCGTGTTTGTCGCTCAGCCTGGGATCAGAAGCCGACGTTCAGCGTCATGACGAACGTGCGCGGGGTGCCGATCTGCGCAAAAGGCACGCTGAACTGGGTGGTTGCGCCACCGTTGAAGCCGCCAGTGAAATACTGGTTGGCAATGTTCTGCACGTTGAACTGCAGGTAAGTCTTGTCGTTCAAACCAGCCCAACCCATTGGCAGGCGGGCATCAAAGTCGATCAGCGTATAGCCTGGCGTGTTGGCGCCGTAGGCCTGCACTTCAAAGCCGCGCGTGCCGGTGTAGGTCGCCGGGGTGTTCGCGGTTGTCGGGCAGATCTGGTTCACCAGCGCTGACGTGCACTGCAGCGCAGGCAGGTTCTGATCGTTCAGGAAGCGCGGGCCAGTCCGCTTGATCTGGATCCCCAGTTCGAGCGGGCCGAGTTCACCCTGAATGCGACCGCCAACGGTGTACACCGGGGCTGCCGATTCACGCTTGCCAGCGGTTGCCGCAAAGATCGGCGCACCGGCGACCGTGCAATTGTTGGTCGTGTTCGCCGTCGTCAGCACGGTTGGGCAACGACCAATCTGGATGTCCGTCTTGATGTCCGAGTTCAGATACGAACCGAACACGTACAGCGTCAGCTCCGGGATCGGACGGTAGGTGATGCTGCCGTCAAATCCATACTTGTCGACCTTGCCCAGGTTACGGAACACCGACTGCTGCGTGTCTGGATCAAATGCGTTGGCAATCCGATTGGTGAAGCGCGAGAAATATGGGCCGACCTGCACCTGCAGCTGGCTGGACGTATAGCGCAAACCCAGATCGAAGTTGTCGGTCGTTTCCGGATCAGGCTGGCCTGATGGTGAGCTCTGCGGGAAGTAGAAGCTGTTATACAGGTTGTCCGTGCCCGGAACCTGCAACCCCTTCGAATAGTTACCAAAAACCGACCAGCCCGTCGCAGGCTTGAATACGAAGCCAACGTTCGGCAGCACGCGGCTGTAGTTGAACGTGCGCTGTTGCGGTGCGGCAAAGCCGGTTACCACATTGGTCGCCGCGTTGAAGGCATAAGGGTTCGCATTGGCGAAGTTCGTGGTCTGGGTGGTGCACGAAACGCTGCCAGCCGCATTGGTGATGAAGCAACGCTGGTCGAGGTCGCGACGGAAGAACGGTGCGCGAACACCCAGCGTCACGCTGAGCGCGTCATCAAAGAACTTGCCGCGATATTCGCCCGAAACCTGGTGCAGCGTTGCGAACGACAGACGATCACGACCCTGGAGCGATGCGCCGGCCGAGGTGAGGACCGGGTTGTTCACGGGGAACACATCGAAGGGCTGACCAACGGCGTTCACGAAACCGGCTTCACCGGTCTGGCGGTGACGACCACGATCGAACGAATAGCTGACACGCAGCGTGTTATCTTCGTTCACATCCCAGCGCAGCGATGCCAGCACGCCGTAACGACGGGTCTGGGTCTGGCTGGGGCGCAGCAGGGTGACGGTGTCGAGCAGATCGCCGTCGCCGTTCAGATCGCGACCCACAAAGTTCGTACCGTTGCCCTGGCCGTTGCCGGTGTTGAGCGCGGTGGCGATCGTGCCGACATAGCCGGTCGTGACCGAACCGACAGGGCGAACGCCCGCCAGCGTGCCGGTGCCTTCGGTGACGGTCTGGGTGCCGCCGCCATTGGCCTTCACATACTGGTAGCTTGGATCGACCGTCAGGACGACGCCGTCAGCCAGGGTGAAGCGCGAATTGATGCGGATGTTGCCGGTGTTCGACGGATTGAAACGCTCGTCGAACGTGGTGCCGCAGGTGTTTGCAGCGTCGGCCAGACCAGGGCGGGCGACCGTGGTCGTGCAGCGTGGCACGGCATAGGGCAGTTCGCCGAAGTTCGCCGGGAAGCGGTTGTTGTTGCCGGTGCCTGCGGTGCGCGGCGCCCCGGTGATGAAGGCTGGGTTCAACGTTGAGCCTGGTGCCGTCGTCTGCTGCGAGAAGACGTTGGTATCCTGGCGCAGCGGGGCCGAACCACCAAAGTTGTTGCGGTTCTTGTTGTAGTTGCCCGAGATCGAGATGAAATCGCCGCCGCTGCCGATTGGCTGATACAGCTTGAAGTTATACTGCTGCTTCCGGATCTTGCCGAAATCGTTCAGGAACCAGTCGTTCTCGGTGCGGCTGGCCGCCACATACAGGCGCGTGCCGAACGAGGTGAAGGCACCGGTGTTGATCTGGCCGAAGAAGCGGTAATAGTTGAAATCACCAACCGATGCCAGGAAGCGAACGCCGACCTCTTCGGTGGGGATTGCCGTGCGATAGTTGACGGTCGAGCCCGATGCAGCAGCCGATGGGCTGTCGACGTCGGTCGAGCCATAGTTGACGTTCACGTTCTGGATCAGCTCTGGATCGAGCTGCTGGTTCGAGAAGATCGCATAGTTGCCGGTATCGTTCAGCGGGATGCCGTCGAACGTCAGCGAAATGCGGCTCGAATCGAAACCACGGATGTTGAGCGTGCCGCCGGCCGAGCCGTACGGATCGTTGTTCTGAAAGCTGACGCCGGGCAGCGAGTTGATCGTGCTCAGGATCGACTGGCCTGGGGTCTGGCGGCTGATGAACTCCTGGTTCAGGACGCCCTTCGCCTTTGACGTATCGGGCGTTTCCACGCCAGCAATGCCCTGTTCGGTGCGTGCCTTGACGACGATGTCGCCCTGATCGAATTCAACCGAGCCGGTTGACTGGGCACTGGCAGCGACAGGCATGGCGATCGCGACGACTGCCGCACCGAGTAATAGCTGGTAACGCATGGTTTTCCCCTTGAGGCGTTGGAAACGTGCTTTGGAAACGTGCTGTGGAAACGGAATTTAAATTGCTGGCGATGGTGCATTCACCACTCTTCAGCGCCCTTGCATGCGAATTATTTCTCTTCCGTGACAGCGAAGGGTGCCGCAAGCAGACTCCCATCGCCGACCGAATTTGGTTCATGGTGCGTTGCAAAAAAGCACCACTTACGCGCCGCTGGCAATTGCCCGCCAGGCGGCCTCGTCGATCACCGAAATCCCTAATTCTGCAGCCTTTTTCAGCTTTGATCCGGCACCCGGCCCGGCAACTACCAGGTCAGTCTTGCTGGAGACAGAGCCTGCCACGCGCGCACCCAAAGCTTCAGCCTGGGCCTTGGCTTCGTCGCGGCTGATCGATTCGAGGTTGCCGGTGAACACGATGGTCTTGCCGCTGACGGGCGAGTCGCGGGTGACCAGCACGACATCTGCCGGGGTCAGCTGGGCGAGCAGATCGTCGATCACCTGGATGTTGTGCGGCTCGGCAAAGAAATCGGTAAGCGCCAGCGTCACTTCGGGGCCGACCTGCGGCGTTTCTGCGATCGCAGCCAGCTCCTTGCCGACGCGCGCCAGAAACTTGTCGTCGCTTTCCGCCAATGCCGGGGCCATTGCGGCGCGGTGCGCGGCCATCCGCTCGACCATCGCGGCAAAGCCCGCCCAGCTGGTCCAGCGCCGGGCCAGATCACGGGCGGTGATCGCGCCGACATGGCGGATGCCCAGCGCGAACAGGAACCGGTCCAGCGGGGGCGTGCGGCGATCGTTGATCGCGGCAATCAGCTTGGCGGCCCAGACGCGCCCGTCCTTCTTGCGATCGAGCAACTGCGCCTCGGTAAGGCAAAAGATATCGGCGGGGGCGTGGACCAGCCCGTCGCGAAAGAAATCTTCGATCTGGGTCGTGCCCAGCCCGTCGATATCGAGTGCCACCCGGCTGGCGAAATGGCGCAACCGCTCCACCCGCTGGGCAGGGCAGATCAGCCCGCCCGTGCAGCGAATATCAACCTCGCCCTCTTCACGCACCGCGATGGAGCCGCATTCGGCGCAGTGATCGGGGAAGGGCCAGCTCCCCCGCGTCTCATCGCGCGACAGATTTTCGACGATCTGGGGGATGACGTCGCCGGCGCGCTGGATGACGATGCGGTCGCCCGGCCACACGTTCAGCCGCGCAATCTCATCGGCATTATGCAGCGTGGCGTTGGTGACGACGACGCCGCCCACCGTCACTGGCTCCAGCCGCGCGACCGGGGTCAGTTTGCCGGTGCGGCCAACCTGAATGTCGATTGCGCGCAATATCGTCTGGGCGCGCTCGGCGGGGAATTTATGCGCAATCGCCCAGCGCGGTGCGCGCGACACCGCGCCCAACCGCTCCTGCCAGTCGAGCCGATCGACCTTGTACACCACCCCGTCGATATCGAAGGGCAAGTCCGCGCGGGCTGCCTCGATCATCCGGTAATGCGCCAGCGCCCCCGCCACATCGCCGACGCGGACCAGCATGTCGCTGACCGGCAGGCCCCAGCCAGCGATGGCGTGCATCACGCCCAGCTGCGTATCGGCGGGCAGCGCGCTTGCCTCGCCCCAGCCATGCGCCAGGAAGCGCAGCGGGCGCGTTGCGGTGATGGCTGCATCCTTCTGGCGGAGCGACCCGGCAGCGGCATTGCGGGGATTGGCGAATTGCCGGGCCTTGTCGGGATCATCGGCCTCCGCAAGCAGGCGCGCATTGAGTGCGGCGAAATCGCTTTTCGCCATGTACACCTCGCCGCGAATTTCGAAGATGTCGGGCGCGGAGCCGCTCAGCGTTTCGGGGATATCGGCGATGGTGCGGGCGTTGGCCGTCACATCCTCCCCCACCGCGCCGTCACCCCGGGTAAGCGCCTGCACCAGTCGCCCGCGTTCATAGCGCAGCGAGCAGGACAGCCCGTCGATCTTCGGCTCTGCCGTCAACGCCACGGCCATATCGGCGGGCAGCGCCAGGAACCGGCGCACGCGGGCATCGAAATCGGCGATGTCGTCGTCCGCAAAGCCATTGTCCAGGCTCATCATCGGCCGGGCATGCGTCACCTTGGCAAGGTGCGCGGCGGGTGCTGCGCCGATTTTCAGGCTGGGCGAATCGGCGCGGATAAGGTGCGGGAAGGCGGCTTCGATCGCCGCATTCTGGCGGACGAGAGCGTCGTAATCGGCATCGCTGATCTCTGGCGCGTCATCGGTGTGATAGCGGGCATTGTGATAGGCGATCTGCGCGGCGAGCCGCTCCAGTTCGGCGGCGGCATCGGAATCGGTGGTGGGAAGCGGGGCCATGATGCTGGCTACCGGGGCGCTGGCCGGTGATCAAGCCGGGCTCGGCGCAACCGGCATATCCCGCCACAACGCGGCTTCACCCCTTTGCTGCACATGGGCACCGCCAATGCTGACGATTATCCTGCTTGTCGCCTCCAACATCTTCATGACGATCGCGTGGTACTGGCATTTGAAAGGCGGGATGACCAAGCCGTTGCTGGTGGTGATCGCCATCAGCTGGGCAATCGCACTGTTCGAATATTGCCTGGCGGTGCCGGCCAACCGAATCGGCTATGCGGCGGGCTGGTCCGCCGGGCAGTTGAAGGTAACGCAGGAGGTGATCGCGCTGATCGTGTTCGGCGGGTTTGCCGTGCTGTATCTGGGCGAGCCGCTGACATGGCGGCATCTGGGCGCGTTTGCATGCCTGGTTGGGGCGGTGGGATTTCTGTTTGTCGGCAAGTGAACGCGGTCGAGCGGTTGGTCGCGGGGGGACGACGCGTGGTTTGGGGGTGTTGGCTTGAGGGGCGTGGGTGGGACGAGCGAAGTGCGTGCTACGCCGCCTCCAGCAACCTAGCCGCCTGTGCGCGCGCCTCGTCCGTCACCGTCGCACCGCTGAGCATCCGGGCGATTTCTTCGCGGCGTTCGTCTTCGTCCAGTGCGCGCACGCCGGTGCGGGTGACGGTGCCGTCATGGCTTTTGGCGATCAGCAGATGATGCCCCCCGCGCGCGGCAACCTGCGGGCTGTGCGTGACGACCAGCAATTGGGTGTTCTCTGCCAGTCGCGCCAGCCGCTCGCCAATCGCGCTGGCAACGGCACCGCCAACGCCGCGATCGATTTCGTCAAAGATCATTGTCGCTGCGCCGCCCTGCTCCGCCAGGCTCACCTTCAGCGCGAGGATGAAGCGGGACAGTTCGCCGCCCGATGCGATCTTGATCAGCGGCGCAAATGGCGCGCCGGGGTTGGTGGAAATCTCAAACTCCACCCGGTCCTTGCCCGCGGGGCCCCAAACATCCTCGCCCAGCGGCGCGACGACGGTACGGAAGCGGGCGGCATCCAGTTTCAGCGGGGCAAGCTCGCGCTTCACCGCCTCGTCCAGGCGGAGGGCGGCTTCGGTGCGGGCGGCGGTGAGCGCATCGGCGCGGGAATCATAATCGCGCCGCGCATCGGCCAGCGCGCGTTCCAGCGCGGCCACGCCTGCCCCGCCACTATCGATGCGTTCCAGCTTTTCAGTCAGTTCCTGCGTCAGTGCGGCCAGATCATCGGGCTGGACGCGGTGCTTGCGGGCAACGGCGCGCAGTTCGAACAGCCGCGTCTCGTCCGCTTCCAGCCGGGCGGGGTCGAAGGCGAGCGCAAAGGCGGCGGCGTCCACCTTCTCCTGCGCGGTCGTGCCGTCGGTAATCGC
>JBBQDD010000072.1:0-9808 GCA_038319335.1 Sphingomonadales bacterium | reverse complement strand
TGGCGGGATCGACCGTTACTTCGGTAAATTCGACGGTGCCGGCATAGCCATAATCGCTGCCATCCTCCAGCTTCAGCGTCACGCTGGCGGTGGTCGGCGCGGCGTTCCCCTGCGCCAGTGCCTTGCGCAACATCAGCAATTCGGTGCTGGACTGCTGGATATCGACAAAGATCGGATCGAGTTTCTGGATGACCGCCAGTGGCTCTGCCTGATTGGTGGTGACGAGCGCGCCTTGCGTGAACAGCGAGCGGCCAATCCGCCCGCTGATCGGCGCGGGCACCCGGGTGAAGCGCAAGTTGATCCGCGCGGTGGCCAGTTGCGCGCGCGATTGCGCGATCGCCGCCTGGGCCTGGCGCGACTGGGCCAGTGCATCGGTATATTCCTGCGCGCTGACGGCCTGCATCTCCGCCAGCGGCTTGAACCGATCGGCCTTGATGCGCGCTGCCTCTGCATTGGCCTGTGCGCTCATCAAATTGGCGCGGGCTTCGTCGCCCGCCGCGCGGTACAGGCTGGGATCGACCTCATACAAGGTCTGCCCGGCGCGCACGAAGCTGCCTTCAGTGAACAGCCGCCGCCGGACGATGCCCGATACTTGCGGGCGAACCTCCGCCGTCTGATAGGCGCTGGTGCGGCCGCTCAGGTTGGCGATCACTGGCACTGCGCCCGGCTGCGCCACCACATAGCCCACCTCTGGCGTGCCGCCGCCCGGTCCCTTGCCGCCCGGTCCCTTGCCGCCCTGTGCCGCATCGCCCGATCCGCAGCCCGCCAGCATCATGCACAGCGCGACCGGCACCAGCGCCGGAAATAGCGCCGGGGAAACAGCCAAGCGCCTTGGTTTTGAAAGGAAGGCAGCGTGCATCATCGGCCCCGATTGCAGCCAGATGGCCTGCGGTGAATTATCAGCGGTGCTGAACGAAACAGCCCGCTTGTGGTTCCTAGGTCGCCTTCAAGCCCGCAAAATGCAACCGATTTCAATACCGCCTTTTCGGCAACTTGATTCAGCCGGGACGAGCGGGCAGGGGCGGCGAAACAACAGCTTGTTATTTTCTTTCCCGCTGCTCAGCCCGACACAGTTTTGCGACACATGGCTGATAGAGGAGCGCTTCAACCTGCCCCTGGCTCATTGCGATTGGACCCCATGCGTATTTCCCGAATTGGCGTGCTGCTCCTGATTTCCACCTCCCCGGCAGCGCTTCAGGCCCAATCATCGCCAGCCCCGGTGCCGCCCGCGCCGCCAGCCGCTGGCCCGTCAGCCAGGCCGCCCGCCGCACCCGCTGATGCATCCAGTGCCGAGCCAACGACCAGGCCCGCGCGCCGCCCCGCCGGACCCGTACCCGTGCAGGCGGCTGACGACGAGGGCGATGGCGACATCGTCGTGCGCGGCGCCCGCCCGCCGGGTTCGGTGATTGGCGATATTCCGGCCGATCAACAGCTGAGCCCTGCCGATATCCGTTCCTATGGCGTCAGCTCGGTCGCCGATCTGCTGGCGGAACTGGCCCCGCAGACGCGCAGCGGGCGCGGCGGTGGCGGTGCCCCAGTGGTGTTGCTGAACGGTCGCCGCATTTCGGGCTTTGGCGAAATTCGCGATTTGCCGACCGAGGCAATCCTGCGGGTCGACATCCTGCCAGAGGAAGTCGCGCTGAAATATGGCTACCGCGCTGATCAGCGGGTGGTGAATTTCGTGCTGCGCCCGCGCTTCCGGTCCGTCACGCTTGAGGCGGAGAGCCGCTTTGCAACCGCGGGCGGCAGTGCCGAGCCGAACGGCGAAGTCGATATCCTGAAGATCACCCAGGGCAGGCGCATCAACCTCCACGTGGAATATTCCGAACGATCGGCGCTGACGGAGGCGGAGCGCGACATTCGTTTTCAGCCCAATCTGTTTGCCGCTGCGGGCAATGTCGTCGGTGCCGGGGGGCAGGGGAGCGAGATCGATCCAGTATTGAGCGCGCGGGCGGGATCACGGGTTACGGTGGCGGGGGCCCCCGGGGCTGCTGCCACGCGACCGGCGACGCTGAACGAATTTGCCGCCAACGCGAACATCGCCAATGTTACCGATCCAACGCCGTTTCGATCACTGCTGCCCGCAACGCGCACCTTTGGCGCGACGGGCACCTATGCGACGACGGTGTTTGGCAATGTCGGCGCGACCATCAACGCGCAACTGGGCGCGACGGACAGCCGCCGGGATCTGGGGTTGGCCGGGCTGAATGTCGTCCTGCCGGCGGGCAATCCCTTTTCGCCCTTTTCGCAGAATGTGGCCGTGAATCGCGGGCTGCTGGAGGGGTTCCAGCCGCTGGGCCAGGGCAATTCGGGGACTACCGGGCATCTGGGCCTGACGCTGAACGGCAATGTCGGCAAATGGCAATGGTCCGTCATCAGCAACTATGACCGGGCGAACACTGAAACGCTGACCGATGCCGGGATTGATGCCAGCCGGTTCCAGGCGCGGTTGCGCGCCAATGATGCCAGCGCGAACCCGTTTGGCCCGCTGTCGGTGAGCGCGTTTGACGTGCTGCCTGCGACGCGGGCGCGCTCAACCTCCAGCCGCGGGGAGCTTGACGCGCTGGTCAACGGCACCTTGTTCACGCTGCCCGCCGGCGGGGTTTCCGCCAGCTTCCGGCTGGGCGGGGATACGATCGATTTCAGCAGCGATTCGTTCCGGGGCGGCATTGCGCAATCCGGCCGCGTGTCGCGTGATACCGTCAACGGCCAGGCGAATATCGATGTACCACTGACCAGCCGAACCCGGGGGTTTCTGGCGCCGGTCGGCAATTTGTCTGCCAATTTCAACATCGCCTACGACCGGCTGTCGGATTTCGGCACGCTGCGCACGCTGGGCTATGGGCTGAACTGGTCGCCGATCGAGGAGGTGCGGATCATCGGTTCGGTCACCGATCAGGATGGCGCGCCGACCCCGCAGCAGCTTGGCAATCCGCAGATCACCACCCCCAATGCGGTGGTGTTTGATTTCGTGCGCGGTGAAAATGCGCTGGTGACGGTGGTGTCGGGCGGCAATCCCGGGCTGCAGCGCCAGAATACCCTGGTCAAGCGCCTGGGGCTGACGTTGAAGCCGCTGAAGACGACCGATCTCGATTTTACCGCAAGCTATGTCGACAGCCGTACAGATAACGCCATTGCCAGCTTCCCGAGCACGACAGCGGCGATTGCGGCGGCTTTCCCCGGTCGTTTCGTGCGTGATGGCGGCGGGCGGCTGCTGCAGATTGATCAGCGCCCCATCAACTTTGCTCAAACCAGCCGCTCTGAATTGCGGATCGGCTTCAATTTCTCGACGCCGATCAAGTCGAAGATCCAGAAGCAGATCGAGGCTTTTCGCGCGGGCAAGGGCCCCAATCCGTTCATCGGCCTGACCCCGCCGACCGGCAGCGTGTTCGGCTCGGCGGCGGGCCCGGGTGGGTTTGGCGGCTTTGGCGGCGGGCCGGGCGGGCGTCCCCCTGGTGCAGGTGGCCCGGGTGCAGCTGGCCCCGGCGGTGGAGGCCCCGGCGGCGGCGGTGGTGGCGGGCGCGGCTGCTTTGGCGGCGGTGGCGCGGCACAGGCCGGCGGGCGGTTGCAATTCGCGCTGTACGACACGATTCACTTCACCAACCGCGTGCAGGTGGGCGTGAACGGCCCGGTGCTCGATCTGTTGAACGGCGACACGATCGGCAATGGCGGCGGCCAGTCGCGGCATGAGCTGGAGGCGCAGGCCGGGTATAACAACAACGGCATCGGGCTGCGCTTTTCCGCCAATTACCGCACGCCGACGACAGTGGTGGGCGGCACCCCGGCCAATCCGGACACGCTCCGCTTCTCATCGCTGGCGACCGTGAACTTCCGGTTGTTTGCCGATCTGGGGCAGCGGCTGGACCTGGTGAAGAAATATCGCTGGGTGCGCGGCGTACGGATCGTCTTGGCGTTCGACAACCTGTTCAACGAACGCCAGCGGGTTACCGACGCGACCGGGGTTACGCCGATCAGCTATCAGCCCGCCTATCTCGATCCGCTCGGCCGATCGGTACGGCTGACGTTGCGCAAGCTGTTGTTCTGACCGGCAGCCCGCCCGGTTGCGCGGGCTGATCTCTGGTAATCCGGCAAGTTTGCGCTAGAGGGGCACGGTCTGGCTGGTGGGCCGGGCCGGGAGTGGCCCGGTTCAGCTGGCGTTTGTGGGATTGGTGCTGGGTTATGCGGATAACGATGATCGGATCGGGCTATGTCGGCCTGGTTTCGGGTGCGTGTTTTTCGGATTTTGGCCATGATGTGGTGTGCGTCGACAAGGACGCGAGCAAGATCGACGCGCTTAAGGCCGGGCAGATGCCGATATTCGAGCCCGGGCTCGACACGCTGGTTGCCGCCAATGTGAATGCCGGCCGCCTGACCTTCACGACCGATCTGAAATCGGCGGTGGCCGGTGCGGACGCCATCTTCATCGCCGTCGGCACGCCGTCTCGTCGGGGTGATGGCCATGCCGATCTGACCTATGTTTTCGAGGCAACGCGCGAGATTGCAGCGGCGCTGACCGGGCCGACTGTCATCGTCACCAAATCGACCGTGCCGGTGGGGACGGGCGACAAGGTGGAGGCGATTTTGCGGGAGGCGGTGCCGGAAATCGACGTCGCCGTCGTTTCCAACCCCGAATTCCTGCGCGAAGGCGCCGCCATCGGCGATTTCAAGCGGCCTGACCGGATCGTGATCGGTACGGAGGATGCGCGCGCGATGCAGGTGATGCGCGACATTTATCGCCCGCTATATCTGAACGAAAGCCCGATCCTGTTCACCGCGCGCCGCACGGCAGAACTGATCAAATACGCCGCCAACGCTTTTCTGGCGACCAAGATCACCTTCATCAACGAAATCGCCGATCTGTGCGAAGCGGTTGGCGCGAATGTGCAGGATGTGTCGCGCGGGATTGGGCTGGATAAGCGGATCGGTTCCAAATTCCTGCACGCCGGCCCGGGTTACGGTGGCTCGTGCTTTCCCAAGGACACGCTGGCGCTGTTGAAGACGGCGGAGGATTACGGCGCGCCGGTGCGGATCGTCGAGGCGGTGGTGCAGGTGAATGACAGCCGGAAGCGGGCGATGGGCCGCAAGGTGATTTCGGCGCTGGGCGGCGATGCGCGCGGCAAATCGGTCGCGATCCTGGGGCTAACCTTCAAGCCGAATACCGATGACATGCGCGACGCCCCCAGCCTGGCAATCGTGCAGAGCCTGCTCGATGCCGGCGCGCATATTCGTGCCTATGACCCTGAGGGGATGGATATCGCGCGGGCGATGATGCCGCAGATCACCTATTGCAACGACGCCTATGAGGCTGCCGCCGGGGCTGATGTGGTCGCGATCGTGACCGAGTGGGATATCTTTCGCGCGCTCGACCTGAAGCGCCTGGCCGCCGCCATGACGGCGCCGGTCATGGTCGATCTGCGCAACATCTATCCGCCGGAAGAAGCAGCGCGGGCAGGGTTTACCTATAGCTCGGTGGGTCGCTGAGCCTTACGCATCAAATCTTCCGGCGATCGAACGGCAGGCCGGATAACCCCGCCTGCCGCTTTTGCGCCAGCGTTTGGAAATCGCACAGCACCCCGCGATAAAAGCCGGTGCATGACAGCGCGAAATAAAGCAGCCAAAGTCGGGTACGGGTCAGCCCCGCCTCGGCAATCGCGGCCTCGCGATTGGCGTACAGGTTTTCGCTCCATGCCTTGAGCGACAGGTAATAATGCTCGCGCATGCTTTCCACGTCACGCACTTCGAAGCCGTGGCGTTCCAGATCCGTCGTGGTCATCCCGATATAGTCGAGCTCACCGCCCGGAAAAATATACCGATTGATCACCTTCATATAGGCGGTTCGCTGGCGAAACTTGGTGATGTCCAGCGTCGCGCGGCGGGTGGTTGCCTGATGGAAATACAGCCCGTGCGGCACGAGCAAGCGGTGCATCTGCCGGTAATGCGTGTCGTAGTTATCGATCCCGACATGCTCGAACATCCCGACTTGCGCGATTTTGGTGTAAGTCGCAGGTGTTTCGATCGTGCGGTAATCCCGCAGTTCGAAGGTCACCTTGTCCGCAAGCCCGCGATCGGCAGCCCGCGCGATCGCCCGGTCGAGTTGCGCCTGTGATAGCGTAACGCCGTGCACGCGGGCGCCGAAATACTCGGCAGCGTGGCAGGCCAGGCCGCCCCACCCACAGCCCAGATCGAGCATGTAATCGCCGCCGTTCAGCATCAGCTTGCGGCAGATAAGGTCCATTTTGGCGATCTGCGCATCGGCCAGGCTGGTTTCCGGCGAGGCGAAAACAGCGCTGGAATATTGCATTTCGGGATCCAGGAACAGCGCGTAGAATGCGTTCGACACGTCGTAGTGAAACTGGATCATCGCCGTATCGTCCCGACCGCGACCAAACAACGCGCCCACCCGCTGGCCAAAGCTCAGCCGGTCATCGGTAGCTTCGAACGCGAACAAGAACGGCCATGCGGCCTTCAGAATAAGGGCGCGGTCAACCGACTTGGCGAGCCGCACCGCGCGTAAATGATCCCAGCGCTGCAGCGCCTCAAGCGGGCTACCCCCGGTGATATCGATCCCACCGGCGATGTAGATTTCAACCAGCGTCATCAATTTCGGGCTGCGGATCAGCGTGCCGATCACGCCGGGTGA
This sequence comes from Sphingomonadales bacterium, assembly GCA_038319335.1. GTDB lineage: Bacteria > Pseudomonadota > Alphaproteobacteria > Sphingomonadales > Sphingomonadaceae > Sphingomonas. The sequence continues at coordinate 3,168 of JBBQDD010000072.1, read as the reverse complement.
AGCAATGACGATGCGAATATCGTCGCGGGCATTGGGGCCGAGCGGCAGCACCTCGCCATTCCAAAGCTGGACGCTGGCATCAGCCTGAAGCTGTTCCGCGATATGCGCGATGATGGTGCGCGCACCTTCCAACAAGTTACTCATTTTACATCCTGCGGTACATTTTGTGGCGCGCTGCAGCACGGAAAACTCATTATGCCGGCCTGTAGTTGCACGACCAGTTTTTTTTACGGGCGTGGCCAAGTTCGGCAGATGGGCGATAGCGATGTTCCGCAGAATGCGCCGCCATTGCGGAAGTTGGTGTGCGTGATCGGCGTGGCGCGCAAATATGCCGCGCACCCCCTTGCAATAGTCATTACGCATTCGCACCTTAGCGATACTGTGCACGTGCAGCACAACGGGTGGCGAAAAAATTGCCCGATCGGCGCGTCTCGGTATATTTTGGGGACGGGCATGATGAAGCTCAATCGCAACCGGCTGGCTGTTGTGGGAATGCTGGCGCTGGCCATTACGGGATTGGCGGGCTGTTCGGCTGGCGGGCCGCCGCCGGGGCCACCGGTGACGCAGGTTTCCGTCGCGCACCCGCTGCAGCGCGATATCGTGGACTGGGACGAATATGTCGGCCGGTTCGAGGCTATTCAGGACGTTGAGATTCGCCCCCGCGTCTCCGGCGCGATCGACCAGGTGTTGTTCCGCGACGGGCAGGTCGTGCGCAAGGGGCAGGCGCTGTTCACCATTGATCCGCGACCCTATCGCGCCACGCTGATGCAGGCGCAGGCGCAGGCGCAGGTGGCGCGCGCGCAGGCATCGCTCGCCAATGCCGGAACCGAACTCGCCCGCGCCAAGACGCTGCTTGAGGCGCAGGCGATTTCGAAGGAAGAATTTGAGACCAAGCAGGCGATGGTGCGCACTGCAGGGGCTGATCTGGCGGCTGGGCGCGCAACCGCCAGTGCGGCGATGCTGAACCTGGGTTTCACCACCGTGCGCTCGCCGATTTCGGGCCGCATTTCCGATCGCCGGGTGAGCCGCGGCAATCTGGTAGCGGAAGGGCAGACGGTGCTGACCCGCGTCGTTTCCACCGATCCGATCTGGTTTTCGTTCGACGGTGCCGAAAGCTTTTACCTGAAATATCTGCGCCAGGACCGCGATGGCCAGCGTGGATCATCCCGCGATACGCCCAACCCGGTCGATATCCAGCTTGCGGACGAAACCGGCTATCGCTGGCGGGGCAAAATGGCGTTTGTGGACAATGCGATCGATGCCAATTCCGGCACGATCCGCGCCCATGCTGTGGTGCCCAACCCCGATGGTTTCCTGACGCCAGGGCTGTTCGGGCGGGCGCGCCTGCTGGGATCGGGCACGTACCGTGCGGTGCTGGTGCCGGATGAGGCGATCATCACCGATCAAACCCGCAAGCTGATCTATGTCGTCGGCAAGGACGGCAAGGTGAACCCGCGCCCGGTGGTTACCGGCCCCCCGGTGGAGGGCTTGCGCGTTGTGCGGGAGGGGATTTCGACGAGCGACCGGGTGGTCATCAATGGGCTGACGCGGTTGCAGCCGGGTACGCCCGTCAAGGCGACACTGGTGAAGATCACCCCGCGCGCCGCCAATGAAGCACCGGTATCCAGCCCGGTGAGCGCACCGCCCGCTGCCGAGGCCCAATCCGCGACGCAGGCGAACTAGTCGCGTGCGCTTCCCCCATTTCTTTATCGATCGGCCGATCTTTGCAGCGGTGCTGTCGATTTTGATCATCGTGTTCGGCGCGGTGGCCTATCCCGGGCTGCCGGTGTCGCAATATCCCAACATCGCACCGCCAACGGTGGTGGTGAGCGCCAGCTATCCGGGTGCCACCGCCGAAACATTGGCCGAAACCGTTTCCGCCCCGCTGGAGGAATCGATCAACGGGGTGGAGGGCATGATCTACATGTCGTCATCCTCCACCGGCGACGGGGCGATTGCGATTACGGTGACGTTCAAGCAGGGCACCAATGTCGATCAGGCACAGGTGCTCGTGCAGAACCGCGTCTCCTCTGCCGAGCCGCGCCTGCCCGAGGAAGTACGCCAGATCGGCGTGACGGTGCGCAAGAATTCGCCTGACATCCTGCTGGTGGCGACGCTGTATTCACCCGACAAATCCTTGTCGCAGCAATATATTTCGAATTATGCGACCACCCAGATCATCGACCGTCTCCAGCGTATTCCCGGCGTTGGCGGCACGCGCAGCTTTGGCGGGCGCGATTATAATATGCGGGTATGGATCGACCCCGATCTGGCATCGTCGCGCAACCTGACGGTGGATGAGATTACCAGTGCCGTGCGCGCGCAAAATGCGCAGGTCGCGGTGGGATCGATCGGGCAGGCGCCGTTCAATCGTGGCGGCACCGCGTTCCAGCTGGGCATCCAGACACAGGGGCGGCTGAGCTCGCCCGAGCAGTTTGGCGAGATCATCATCAAGCGCGATGATCAGGGTCGGATGACGCGGCTTCGCGATGTCGCCCGGATTGAGCTGGGCGCGCAGGATTATGGCATTAACGCTTTTTTGAGCGGCAGCCCGACCACCGCGATTGCCGTGACGCAGCTACCCGGATCGAACGCGCTGAGCACGGCGGCGGCGGTGAAGGCAGAGCTTGAGCTGGCATCGAAAAGCTTCCCGACGGGGATGACATATCGGATCCCGTACAACCCCACCGAATATATCCAGGCATCGATCGAGGCGGTGTATGACACGCTGTTCGAGGCGCTGATCCTGGTCGCGATTGTCGTGCTGTTGTTCCTGCAAAGCTGGCGTGCGGCGCTGATCCCGATCATCGCCATCCCCGTATCGCTGATCGGCAGCCTGGCCGTGCTGGCGGTATTCGGCTTTTCGATCAACAACCTGTCGCTGTTCGGCATGGTGCTGGCGATCGGCATCGTGGTCGATGACGCCATCGTCGTTGTCGAAAATATCGAACGGCTGATGCACGAAAAGGGGCTGGACGCGAAGGCGGCGGCGCATGAGACGATGGACGAGGTTTCCGGCGCGCTGATCGCGATTGCGCTGGTGCTGTGCGGGGTGTTCATCCCCACCAGCTTCATTCCGGGCATTTCGGGCGCGTTCTACAAGCAGTTCGCGCTCACCATCGTGTCGGCCACCGCGATTTCAGCGTTCGTCTCGCTCACTCTGTCGCC
>JBBQDD010000071.1:0-9821 GCA_038319335.1 Sphingomonadales bacterium | reverse complement strand
GCGGCCTTCATCGTGCTGCTGGTGTTGGTGCTCGCGATTAACTGGATCGCCATCTACCTCCGCAACAAATTCGAGTCCCGCTGGTAATGAACGCACCCCCTATCGCCATGCCGCGCGCGCCCAAGATGACGGCCAAGAACGTCAACGTCCATTACGGCACCAAACAGGCGATTGATGATGTGTCGCTTGATGTCGACATGGATCATGTCACCTCGCTGATCGGCCCTTCCGGCTGCGGCAAATCCACTTTCCTGCGCACGCTGAACCGCATGAACGACACGATTCCGATCGCCCGGGTGGCAGGCGACATCCGGCTGGATGGCGAGGATATTTATGCCGCCGAAATGGACGTGGTGCAGCTGCGCGCGCGCGTCGGCATGGTGTTCCAGAAACCCAATCCGTTCCCCAAATCAATCTATGAGAACGTGGCTTACGGCCCGCGCATCCACGGCCTTGCCTCCACCAAGGCGCAGCTGGAGGTGGCCGTTGAGCAATCGCTGCGCCGCGCTGGCCTGTGGGATGAGGTGAAGGACCGGCTGAGCGACAGCGGCACGGCATTATCGGGCGGCCAGCAGCAGCGGCTGTGCATCGCCCGCGCGATTGCCGTCGATCCCGAAGTGATCCTGATGGACGAGCCCTGTTCGGCGCTTGACCCCATTGCCACCGCCAAGATCGAGGAGCTTATCCACGAGTTGAAGGGCCGCTACGCCATCGTCATCGTCACGCATAACATGCAGCAGGCAGCCCGCGTATCTCAGCGGACGGCGTTTTTCCACCTGGGCACGCTGGTGGAATATGGCGCGACATCAGACATTTTCACGAACCCCCGCCAGGAGCGGACCAAGGATTACATTACCGGCCGTTATGGCTGACCCCTTTTGCATCGAGAAATATGTTGGTTGATCATACAGTTAAGGCATTTGACGAAGATATCGGCGAACTGCGCGGGCTGATCGCGCAGATGGGCGGGCTGGCGGAGCATGCCATTGTCGGCGCGATGGCCGCGCTGAAACGGCACGACCTGGAAGGTGCCGAGGCAATCGTCGCGGGCGACAAGCAGATCGACGCGATCGAAATGCAGGTCGAACGGCTGGCGGTGCAGCTAATCGCGCTGCGCGCCCCGCTGGCCAACGATCTGCGCGAAGTGGTCGCCGCGCTGAAAATCGCCGGCGTGATCGAACGGATCGGCGATTATGCCAAGAACATCGCACGGCGCGTTTCCGCGATTGAGGATCACGGCAATATCGAGCCGCTGTCGGTGCTGCCCGCGATGGCGACGATGGCGACCACGATGGTGCATGACGTGCTCGACGCCTATGCCGCGCGCGACCCTGAAGCGGCATTGCGTGTGTGCGAAAGCGACCGGGCGGTGGATGATTTCTACAACAGCCTGTTCCGCGTTCTCGTCACCTACATGATGGAAAATCCCGCCAGCATCGGCCAGGTCGCGCATCTGCTGTTCATCGCCAAGAACCTGGAACGCGTGGGTGATCACGCCACCAATATTGCCGAGATGGTCTATTATGCCGCCACCGGCGTCCACATGGGGGAGCGCGAACGCGGCGCTGCCCCAACGCACTGAACCCGCCAATTGACCGAAGCTGACTAACGGAGACGAAAAATGGCCCGCGCCAAGATGTTACTCGTCGAAGATGACGCCGCCCTTGCAGAATTGCTGATCTGGCATTTCAAGCGCGAGGATTTTGACGTTCAGCAAACCCCGGATGGCGAGGAAGCGTTGCTGCTCGCCAAGGAGGCAACGCCCGACATCGTTCTGCTCGACTGGATGGTGGAGGGGCTTTCAGGCATCGAAGTGTGCCGCCGCCTGCGCCGCATGCCGGAGACCGCCAACGTGCCGATCATCATGCTCACCGCGCGCGGTGAAGAGGAAGATCGGGTGCGCGGGCTGGAAACCGGCGCGGATGATTACGTGACCAAGCCCTTTTCGCCGCGCGAACTTGTTGCGCGCGTTGGCGCGGTGCTGCGCAGGGTGCGGCCTGCGCTTGCCGGGGAACAGCTCACCTATGCCGATATCGAAATGGACACGGTGGGGCACAAGGTGCGCCGTTCGGGCGAAGTCATCCCGCTGGGGCCAACGGAATTCCGGCTGCTGAAGCATTTTCTGGAGCATCCCGGCTGGGTATTCAGCCGCGAACGCCTGCTCGACGCGGTATGGGGGCATGACAGCGACATCGAAAGCCGCACCGTCGACGTCCATATCCGCCGCCTGCGCAAGGCGATCAACAATGGCGACCGGCCAGACATTATCCGCACCGTCCGCTCCGCAGGCTATGCGCTCGATTCGGGGACTTGAACCGCCACAGACGCACAGAACGGCACTTATCGGGCGCTTGATGGTTCAACGGGGCGGGACGGTGATTACCCGCCCCGCCATTCGGAGGAACGATCATGAAGTTGTTGCTTGCCACCACAATGCTGGCCGTCACGATGCTGGCGAACGCGCCAGCCACCGCGCAGACATCCGCCACGTCGAGCCAGATCCCCAACACCACGCTGTCGACCGCGCCAACCCCTTCCACCGGTCCGCGCGCGCAGGAAGGCAATGTTCCGTCCAACTCCGCCGCGTCGGCCAACAACAGCGCGCTCGCGACTGATCCCACCGGTGTCAGCGCTGCCCCTGCGATGATGTCGTATCCCATCTGCAAGGCGGGCGAGTTCGATCACTGCTTGGAACCCGACAACGGCCCGCGTCAGCCCGTGAAGAAGCGCGCGCGTCGGCATCGCCACTAAAAGCACCCGCGGGACCGCGATTGTCGGTCCCGCTTGCGCGCGGCGCGCAAACGAATAGGAAGCGCTCAACCTGAAACGCCCATCATGGCATCCAAGGAAGAGCAATCATGACCATCAGTTTCGAAAACCGCGTCGCCATTGTCACTGGAGCAGGGGGCGGGCTCGGCCGTGCCTATGCCCTCGAACTGGCGCGTCGCGGGGCCAAGGTGGTGGTGAACGATCTTGGCGGATCGCGCGACGGCACCGGCCATTCGGATGCCGCGCTGAAAGTCGTTGAGGAAATCGAGGCCGCTGGCGGCACCGCGATGTCGAACGGCGGCAGCGTCACCGAATATGACCAGATGGTCGCGATGGTTGAGGCCGCCAAGGCGAAATGGGGATCGATCGACATCCTGATCAACAATGCAGGGGTGCTGCGCGACAAGAGCTTCGCCAAGATGGAGCCTGCCGATTTCAAATTCGTCGTCGATGTGCATTTGAACGGCTCTGCCAACTGCACCAAGGCGGTGTGGGAAACGATGCGCACCCAGAATTACGGCCGCGTGCTGATGACGGCATCGTCAACCGGGCTGTACGGCAACTTTGGTCAGGCCAATTACGGCGCGGCCAAGCTGGGTCTCGCCGGCCTTACCAAGACGCTGGCGATTGAGGGTGCCAAGAACAACATCAAGGTCAACACCATTGCTCCAACCGCTGGCACGCGCATGACCGAGGATCTGTTCCCCGCCGAAGCCTTTGCCGCCTTCGCCCCTGAAAAAGTGGCCCCCGCCGCGCTGTATCTGGTATCGGAAGAGGCGCCGACCAACATGATCATTGGCGCAGGCGCTGGCGTGTTCCAGGCCGCCTATGTCACGCTGACGGCGGGCAAGCTGCTGACCGGCGACGATCTGTCCCCCGAAGGCATCGCCGCCCACTGGGACGCGATCACCGACCGCACGGGCGAACTGACCCCGCAATCCGGCAGCGAGCAATCGCTGAGCATTCTGAAGCTGCTGCAGAGCGCATAACGCCGAAGTGGTGTTGGGCGGGGGTGGCCGGTCGCGATGGGCGCGCGCCACCCCCGCCAATTCATGATTCTGTGTTGCGCGGGACATCACCCGTCGCCCCTCGCATCCCCCAAACCCTACAGCCCGCCCTCATCCAAGCTCAGCAGCGTGGCGTTTCCGCCCGCACTGGTCGTGTCGATGGATACGGCGCGTTCCACGCAGAATCGGTGGAGATAGTGCGGGCCGCCCGCCTTGGGGCCGGTGCCGGACAGGCCTTCGCCGCCAAATGGCTGGCTGCCCACCACCGCGCCGATCATCGAACGGTTGATGTACAGATTGCCGACCCTTGCGGTGGCTTCCGCCAATTCGCCCGCGCGTGCGATGCGGCTGTGCAGGCCCATCGTCAGGCCATATCCCTTGGCATTCACCGCTGCGATGGTTTCGGCCAGCTTGCCGGCGGGCCAGGTCGCGACATGCAGGATCGGGCCGAACCATTCGCGATCAAGCACATCGAGTGACCCCAGCCGCACCAAGGTGGGCGGCACGAACAGCCCCTGTTCGGGCACCGGCAGGGTCTTGAGCATCGTACTGCCCAGCCCGCCGCGATACGCCATCAGCCGGTCATACGCCGCCTGATCGATCACCGGGCCAACGTCGGTGCGCGGGTCAGCAGGATCGCCGATGACGAGGAGGTCCATCGCGCCCTGCAGCATCTCGATCACGCCATCGGCGATCTCCTCCTGCAGCAAGAGCAGCCGAAGTGCAGAACAGCGTTGCCCCGCCGAGCGAAACGCTGACGTGACGACATCGGCCACCACCTGTTCGGGCAGCGCGGTGGAATCGACGATCATTGCGTTGATGCCGCCGGTTTCCGCAATCAGCGGCACGATCGGGCGGTTATCGTCCTCCAGTAGCGCCCGCGCGATCTTGCGGGCGGTGGCGGTGGAGCCGGTGAACGCGACGCCCATGATGCGCGGATCGGCGGTAAGCGCCGCGCCAACCTCAGGGCCGCCGATCGCCAGGATCAGCGCGTCTGCCGGGATGCCCGCTTCGTGCGCCAGTTCCACCGCGCGTGCAGCGATGCGCGGCGTCTGCGGGGCTGGCTTGGCAACCACGGTGTTGCCCGCCACCAGCGCCGCCACGGTCTGCCCCAGGAAGATCGCCAGCGGGAAATTCCACGGCGCGATGGTTGCCCACACCCCGCGCCCTTCAAACCGCAGCGTGTTGCGCTCCCCCGTGGGTCCGGGCAGGTCGATGGGGCGCAGGCCGTCGCGGGCCTGTTGCGCATAGTAACGGCAGAAATCGACCGCCTCGCGGACTTCACCCAGCGCATCGGGGATGGTTTTGAACGCCTCTGTGACGCAGATCGCCATCAGCTCATCGCGGTTTTCCTCCAGCAGGTCGGCGAGGGAGTCTAGGCAGGCGGCGCGGGTGTCGACGGGGGTGGCGGACCAAGCGGCGAAGGCGGCGTGAGCGCGGGTGATGGCATCGCCAGCCAAATCCCCCTCCCGCTTGCGGGAGGGGTCAGGGGTGGGCCTGGCCGGTGGCGCCGCGCTCAATGCAGGCCCACCCCCAGCCCCTCCCGCAGGCGGGAGGGGGGAAGTGATTGCCGCAACCGTCTGCGCCAACACCTCCCGATCCGCCAAATCCAGCCCACTCGAATTCCGCCGCCCCATGCCAAACAAATCCACTGGCAGCGGGATATTCGGGTGCCGGGTGCCGCCGACGCTGGCGATCTTCACAACGGGATCAGCCAGTATCTCCTCTTCGCTCAGCCGCTCATCCGCAAGCTGGTGAACGAAGCTGGAATTCGCGCCGTTCTCCAGCAATCGCCGCACCAGATACGCCAGCAAATCGCGGTGCCCGCCCACCGGGGCATAGATGCGGCAATGATAGCCCCGGTCGCGCACCAGCCGTTCGTACAGCCCATCACCCATGCCGTGCAGCCGCTGGAACTCGAAATCGCGGCTATTGCCCGCCCATTCCACAATCGTCGCCACCGTCAGCGCGTTGTGGCTGGCAAAGGCGGGGCGGATATGCGTCGCATCCAGCATGTCGCGCGCGCAGGCAAGGTAGGACACATCGGTCGCCGCCTTGCGCGTGAACAGCGGGTAATCGCTGAGCCCCTCCACTTGGGTGCGCTTGATCTCGCTGTCCCAATAGGCGCCTTTGACGAGCCGGACGTTCATCTCGCGACCCAGCGCATTGGCCCAGGCGATCACCGGCCGCGCGCGCTTGCCATAGGCCTGCACGGCCATGCCGAAGCCGTCCCAGCCCTTCAGCCCAGGCAGCGCGGCGACCGCACCGATGATGTCGAGGCTCATTTCCAGCCGCTCGCTCTCCTCGGCATCCACCGTTAGCGCGATTCCCTTGGCCGCTGCCTGTACCGTCAGCGCCTCGAGCATTTCGGTGAGCGCAGGCACGCAATCATCCCAATGCGCCACTTCATACCGGGCATGCAGCGCTGAAAGCTTGACCGAGATGGAGTGCCCGGCCGCCGGGTCTGCGCCAATGGCGTCGATTGCCTGGGTATAGGCGCGGAAATACCGCTCGGCGTCGGCCCGCGTCCGGGCTGCCTCCCCCAACATATCAAAGCTGGCGGTGAAGCCCTTGTGCTCGGGCTTTTTCATGCGGCGTGCGGCCTCATCGATGGTGCGGCCCATCACGAAAATCTCACCCATCATCCGCATCGCGGCACCCACGGCCTGCCGCACGAACGGCTCGCCCGCCCGCGATATCAGGCGGCGCAGAGCGCTTGGCTGCTCGCCCTCCCCCACCAGCGCCCGGCCGACCACCAGCCCCCAGGTCGCCGAATTGACCAAGGTCGAGTTCGACGTGCCGGTGTGCGCGCGCCAATCGGCATCGCCCAGCTTGTCGGCGATCAGCAAATCGGCGGTTTCGGGATCGGGCACGCGCAAAAATGCCTCGGCGAGTGACAGCAGCGCGACGCCTTCCGAGGAGTTGAGCCGGTATTCCTGCAGGAACTGGTTCACCCACCCCTTGCCTTGCGCCGCGCGCAGATCAGCCAGCAGCGCCAGCGATTCCGACATGATCCGATCGCGCGAGTCGCGCGTCACGGCAGCGCGCTCCAGCAGTGGTTTTAGAACATCGGGTTCGGGCGCGCGGTGCAGTGCAGCCATGGAGTTGCGGGCGGTGGACGCTACGTCAGGTGTCATCTTCCGGTTTCCGGTCTAGTTGGGCTTGGCAAGGGGCACCCCGAACGCCTATTTGAGCCCAGAATGATTTCATGGCGCTATGCGATGATTTGGGCCGGAGGGAAATGCCGTGACGACAATCACCATCCAGGAAATGGCGACGCGAGTCGGCACCGAGCAGGTTTCGGATTGGGTCGAGGTGAGCCAGGAGATGATCAACAAATTCGCTGATGCGACGGGCGATCATCAATTCATCCATATCAACCCCGAAATGGCGGCGATGACGCCGTTTGGCGGCACGATCGCGCATGGCTTCCTCACCCTGTCGCTGATGCCGCTATTATCGTCGAAAATCACTGACGCGCCGAAGATTGAGGGCGTGAAGATGGGCGTCAATTACGGGGGCAACAAGGTTCGCTTCCTGCAGCCCGTCCGGTCCGGCAAGCGCGTGCGCGGTCGGTTCAAGCTGATGGAGCTGATCGAAAAGCGCCCCGGCCAGTGGCAGCAGACCAATGAATTCACGGTGGAGATCGAGGGTGAGGAAAAGCCGGCGATGATCGCCGAATGGATCAGCCAGATTTTCGTTTGAATTGACAAAGCCCCTCCCCTTCAGGGGAGGGGTTGGGGTGGGGCGTGTCCTCAATCTCGACAGTCTCGGTGAGACTGACAGTCCCCACCCCAACCCCTCCCCTGAAGGGGAGGGGCTCAAGGAAAGAGCAACCCAAATGCCCCGCATTACCCCCCTCGCCAAACCCTTCCCGCCCGAATTTGACGCGCGGATGAAGGTGTTGATGCGCGGTGCGGAGCCGCTGGTGCTGTTCACGACGCTGGCCACCAACGATCGTGCCTGGACCAAGTTCAGCGGGGGATCGCTGCTCGATAAGGCCAGCCCGCTATCGATGCGCCAGCGCGAGATCGTGATCGATCGCGCCACCGCGAAATGCGGCAACGAATATGAATGGGGCGTCCACATCGCCGGGTTTGCCCCCCATATCGGCATGGACGACGCCCAGATTTACGCGACCGTTCACGGCACAGCAGATGATCCGGTGTGGTCCGCCGAAGAAAGCGTGCTGATCGCCACGGTCGATGCGCTGCTGGATCACAAGAAATTGAGCGATGCCGAATGGGCGTCGCTCAAAGCCCATTTCGACGATGCCCAGGCGATCGAGATCGTCCAGCTTGTCGGCTTTTATCACGGCGTGTCGCTGATCTGCGGTGCGCTCAACCTGCCCCTCGAACCCAATGCGGCGCGTTTTCCCGCCGCCAAAGGAGAATAAGCCATGCGTTCAGCCGTCATCGTTTCCACCGCCCGCACTCCCATTGGCCGCGCCTATCGCGGCGCCTTCAACGCGCTGCCCTCCCCCACCTTGTCGAGCCACGCGATCAAGGCCGCTGTCGAGCGCGCCGGGATTGACGGTGCCGAAGTACAGGACGTGATCTGGGGTGCGGCCCTTCAGCAGGGCGTGCAGGGCGGCAATATCGCCCGCAACGCGCTGCTCCGCGCCGGGCTGCCGGTCAGCGTCGGCGGCATGTCCGTCGATCGCCAGTGCGCATCGGGACTGATGGCGATTGCGACCGCGGCCAAGGAAATCATCACCGACAATATGGACATTGCGATTGGCGGCGGTGTCGATTCCATCTCGATGGTGCAGACGCCGGAAATGCGCGTTGGCGGCGATCCGGAACTGGTCGCGATGCACCCCGATATCTATATGTCGATGCTGCAAACCGCCGAAGTCGTCGCCAAGCGCTATGGCATCAGCCGCGATGCGATGGACGCCTATTCGCTGCAATCGCAGATGCGCACGGCTGCGGCCCAGGCTGCTGGCAAGTTCGACGACGAGATCATCCCCGTCACCGCGATGATGAACGTCACGAACAAGGAAACCAAGGAAGTCACCAAACACGAAGTGACGCTGACCAAGGATGAGGGCAACCGCGCCGATACCACGCTGGAAGGCCTGCAGAGCCTGAAGCCCGTGCTTGGCCCCGACATGACGATCACCGCAGGCAATGCCAGCCAGCTGTCCGACGGTGCGTCCGCCAGCGTGCTGATGGAGGAATCGCTGGCATCCAAGCGCGGGCTGACCCCGCTGGGCCGCTATGTCGGCATGGCGGTTGCCGGCACCAAGCCCGATGAAATGGGCATCGGGCCGGTCTATGCCATCCCCAAGCTGCTCGAACGCTTCAACCTGAAGATGGACGATATCGGCCTGTGGGAGCTGAACGAGGCTTTCGCGGTGCAGGTGCTGTATTGCCGCGACACGCTGGGCATCCCCAACGAATTGCTGAACGTGAACGGCGGCGCGATTTCGATCGGCCACCCCTACGGCATGTCAGGCGCGCGGATGACCGGCCATGCGCTGATCGAAGGCAAGCGCCGCGGTGCGAAATATGTCGTCGTCACGATGTGCGTCGGCGGCGGCATGGGTGCCGCCGGGTTGTTCGAAGTGCTGTGAGGTTAAACTAAGCCCTGACCCTCTCCCCGGCGGGGAGAGGGTCAGGATGAGGGGGGAGCGACGCGCAGCCGAGCCTGCCAATCGCCAGCACCGCCTGATCAGGCGTGCGCGCTGATCCACGCCTCCACCGCCGGCGCAATGGTGTTTCGCCACTTGCTGCCGTTGAAGATGCCGTAATGGCCAGCGCCTTCGGCCATCATGTATTTCTTCATCGATGCGGGCAGTTTGCTAGCCAGGCTGAGCGCGGCCTTGGTCTGGCCCAGGCCTGAGATATCGTCGCGCTCCCCCTCAATCGCCAGCAGCGCGATGTCGGTAATGGCGGCCGGGTCTACCGGGCGGCCGCGGTGCAGATAGGTGCCGTTGGCGATGGCATGTTTCTGGAACACCACCTCAATCGTCTGCAGGTAGAATTCCGACGTCATGTCGCACACAGACCGATATTCTTCATAGAAATCCTTGGTCAGATC
>JBBQDD010000070.1:0-9848 GCA_038319335.1 Sphingomonadales bacterium | reverse complement strand
CGCCACCGCGCGCCTCCACCAGCACATAGCCGCGCTTGAGCAGGCGGTTGGGGTTGACCGCCTCCAGCAGCTGCACCGTGCGGTTCAGCCGGTCGCGCCCCACCGCCAGCTGGCGATCGAGCATCGCCGGGCGCAGCACCGCGCCGATCCGGTCGAGCTGCGCGCGCCCCCGCGCCGCCCGCGCTTCCAGCGCGCGATCGAGCCGGGCGCCCAGATCATCGGCACGCTGGCGCTGCGGGCCCAGCAGCGCCTCCCGCCGGGGCAGCACGCGGACCAGCGCCTCCAGTCGCTCTCGCGCCCGCTCCTGATAGCGGCGCACGCACCGCTCGCTGCGCTGGGCATAGCCCGCCACCGTCGCGATCAGATCGACCCGCACCGGCACTGCGATTTCAGCAGCGGCAGTCGGCGTCGGCGCGCGCAGATCGGCGGCGAAATCGGCCAGGCTGGTATCGGTTTCGTGCCCCACGGCAGAGATGATCGGGATGCTGCAATCGGCAATCGCCCGCACCACGGCCTCTTCATTGAAAGCCCATAAATCCTCAATCGAGCCGCCACCCCGCGCCACGATGACCAGATCAGGACGCGGCACCGGCCCGCCGGGCACAATCGAATCGAACCCGCGTACCGCCCGGGCAATCTGCGCTGCCGCACCCTCCCCCTGCACCGCCACGGGCCAGACGAGCACATGGCTGGGAAAGCGATCCGCCAGCCGGTGCAGAATGTCGCGGATCACCGCCCCTGTCGGCGATGTCACCACGCCGATCGTGCGGGGCAGGAACGGCAGCGGCTGTTTGCGCGACGCATCGAACAGCCCCTCCCCCGCCAGCTTGGCCTTCAGCTTTTCCAGCAACGCCATCAGCGCGCCTTCGCCGGCCAGCTCCATCCGGTCGATCACGATCTGGTATTTCGATCGCCCGGGATAAGTGGTGAGCTTGCCGGTCGCGATCACCTCAATCCCGTCCTGCGGGGTAAAGGGCAGGGCGCTGGCTGCCCCTTTCCAGATCACGCCGTCAATCACCGCGCTATCGTCCTTCAGCGCCAGATAGACATGGCCCGAAACCGCACGCTTATAGCCCGAAATCTCGCCGCGCAGCCGCACATGCCCAAACTCCCCCTCGACAAAGCGTTTGAGCTTCATCGATAGCTCGCCCACGCTGAGGGGCGCTGCATTGTCGCCGGGGATCGTCTCGGCTACCAGCCGCGATCCAATTGCGTCGGCACCATCATCGGGGAAAATATCTGCCATGAACGTCCTGTTGATCGGATCGGGAGGCCGCGAGCATGCGCTGGCATGGAAGCTGGCGCAGTCCCCCGGGCTGACGACGCTTTATGCCGCACCGGGCAATCCCGGCATAGCCCAACATGCGACAATCGCGGCGATTGAGCCGGGCGATCACCGGGCGATCATCGATTTCTGCCTGCGCCATTCGATCGAACTGGTCGTGATTGGCCCGGAAGCGCCGCTGGTGGATGGCCTGGCCGATAATCTGCGCACAATGAAAATCGCGGTGTTCGGCCCGGATGCCAAGGCGGCTCAGCTGGAAGGATCCAAAGGCTTCACCAAGGATCTGTGCAAGCGCGCGCGCATTCCCACTGCGCGCTATGCCCGCGTCACCTCCCGCGACGGCGCGCTCGCCGCGCTGGGTGATTTCGGGCTGCCCGTCGTCATCAAGGCGGACGGGCTGGCGGCGGGCAAGGGCGTGACCATCGCCACCACCCGCGAAGAGGCAGAGGACGCGCTGGTCGGCATGTTCGGCAAAACCGGCGGCGATGCGGTGATCGAGGAGTTTCTGACGGGCGAGGAGGCAAGCCTGTTCGTAGTGACAGACGGCACGACCATCATGCCGTTCGGATCAGCGCAGGATCACAAGCGCGTCGGCGACGGTGATACCGGCCCGAATACCGGCGGGATGGGCGCATACAGCCCCGCCGCGGTGCTGACCCCCGCGCTGCAGCAACGCGCCATGGACGAGATTATCGCCCCCACTGTCGCCACCATGGCTGCAGCGGGGATGCCCTTTTCCGGGGTGCTGTATGCCGGGCTGATGCTGACGGCGGAGGGGCCCAAGCTGATCGAGTATAATGCGCGCTTTGGCGATCCTGAATGCCAGGTGCTGATGATGCGGCTGGAAAGCGATCTGCTGCCGATCATGCTGGCAACCGCGCGGGGCACGCTGGCGGATTGCCCGGCACCGGTGTTTTCGGATGATGTCGCGCTGACGGTGGTGCTGGCCGCCCGCGGATACCCCGCTGCGCCCGTCAGTGGCGGAGCCATTGGCGGCCTTGATGCAGCAGAAGCAGCGGGCACCAAGGTGTTCCAGGCGGGAACCAAAAGTGCGGGCGATGCGCTGGTGGCGAGCGGCGGGCGCGTGCTGGCGGTCACCGCGCGCGGCGCGACCGTGCAGGCAGCGCAGGCGCTGGCCTATCGCGGGGTAGCGGCAATCGATTTTGCCGATGGATTTTGCAGGCGTGACATTGGCTGGCGGGCAATCGCCACGCAACCGGCCTGAACAACGGGAGCGATACGGCAATGGCAGGTACGGCGGCAAGTACGGCAATGTTGAGCGCGGCGGCATCGGCCAATGCCGGCACGATCACCACGCTGACGATGGTGCTGATTGCGATTGGCGCGCTGTGCGCCATCGCCGTCATCGTCTGGGGCACGATGCGGCGGCGCGCCAAGGCGAGCGAAATCGCCGAGGCGGAAAAACATGCCGCGCTGGCGGGGCACGCGCCTGTCGAGGAATCGATTGTTGACGGAGCGGTTGCAGAGGAAGCGCTGGAGCATCCTGTCGAAAGTGTGCCTCATTCCAGCCTCGTCACCCCCGCGCAGGCGGGGGTCCATCAGCCCCACCCCCAGGCGCTGGATTCCCGCCTTCGCGGGAATGACGATGCAGATTTAAGGCTTGTTGCTCCAATCGAGGCGGCGACCCACCCGCTCACCACGCTGAAAGGGCTTGGCCCCAAGGCGGCGGCGCGGCTTGCGGAATTGGGTGTTTCCAGCGTCGATCAACTTGCCACCCTGTCGCCCGACCAGATCGCCGCAATCGACGCAGACATGGGCAGCTTTGCCGGGCGCATCACCCGTGATCGCTGGGTAGAACAGGCCCGGTTGCTCGCGGCAGGCGATATCGCAGGGTTCGAAAAGGCGTTCGGCAAGCTGGGCGGTTAATTCTGGGCGGTTAATCCGCGCGCACCGCCGCGCTCACCAGCAGCTTGTCGATCCGGCGACCGTCGAGATCGACCACTTCGAACTTCCAGCCCTGTTCCACAAAGCTTTCGCCCTCGCCCGGCAAATGGCGGAATACCGCCAGCGCCAGCCCGGCGACCGTCGCATAATCGCGGTCTTCCGGCAGATCGATGCCGAGCCGGTCTGCCAGCGCGTCGACCGCCATCTGCCCTGCCACCAGCAACGACCCATCATCGCGCACCACGACATTGGGGGCGTCATCCGGATCGGCATCCGACGCAAATTCGCCGGCAATGGCAGACAGCAGGTCGGCCGGCGTCACGATCCCTTCGAAATGGCCATATTCGTCGTGCAGCAGCGCCATCGGCACTTCGGCCCGGCGCAGCGCGTTGAGCACATCCATGGCATCAAGCTGATCGAGCACCACCGGCGCATGGCGCATCAACGTGCGCAGGTTCAGCGGTTCGCCCGCAAACACCGCCGCCACAATGTCCCGCGCCTGCACCACGCCGATCACGGCATCGACTGACCCCTCCACCACTGGCAGCCTGGTATGCGTTGCCGTCATCAGCGCGGCGCGGATGCCGGTTTCGTCAAGGTCCACGTCGAGCCATTCGATGTCGGTACGCGGGGTCATCACCTCACGCGCGGGGCGATCGGCCAGCCGGACCACGCCCGATATGATCGATCGTTCATGCTCTTCGATGACGCCTGATTTCGATGCCTCTGCCACGATCATGTGCAGTTCTTCGGCGGTGACATGATCCTGCGATTCGCGTTGCAGCCGCATCAGCCAGAACAGCCCGGCGCTGGTTGAATCGAGCAGCCACACGATGGGCGCGGTTGCCACCGCCAGCCACTGCATGGGCACGGCCATCACCACTGCAATCGCCTCTGGCGCGCGCAGCGCGATCTGCTTGGGCACCAGTTCGCCGATCACCAGCGACGCATAGGTCGTCAGCCCGATGACGATCGCGAACCCGGCTGAGAGCGCCAGCGGCTGGGCGACGCCCATCGCAGCCAGCCGGGCACCCACCGGCGCACCCAGGCTCGCGCCTGAATAGGCACCCGCAATGATGCCGATCAGCGTGATGCCGATCTGTACCGTGGACAGGAATTTGCCAGGATCTGCCGCCAGTGCCAACGCTGCCTGAGCACCGCGCACATGCGCCCGCGCCATCGCCTCCAGCCGCGCGCGGCGCGCGGAGACGATCGCCAGTTCAGACATCGCAAAGACGCCGTTCAGCAGAACAAGAGCCGCGATGATCGCGACATCGATCCAGGGGAAGGGGGGAAGCGGTGCCATGGCGCTGCAACGTCCTTTGCCGCACATCGCCCCGCTTCACAACAGACATGCGTGAATTAGGCGGGTCAGCAGGTTTGGAACCTAGCGAAGCTCGGCAAAAAAACGGCGGAGTAGCGCGGCGGCCTCTCCCTCGCCGATACCCGGATAGACTTCAGGCCGGTGATGGCAGGTGGGTTGGGTGAAAAAACGGGGGCCGTGCGCCACTGCGCCGCCCTTCGCATCATCGGCCGCATAATAAAGCCGGTCGATCCGCGCATGGCTGATGGCGCCGGCACACATCGCACAGGGCTCCAGCGTCACCCACAGGTCGCACCCGTCGAGCCGGTCCCGCCCCAGCATTGCAGCGGCGGCGCGGATGACGCGGATTTCGGCATGGGCGGTGGGATCATGCAGCGCGCGCGGCGCATTGGCGGCGGTGGCGATGATGGTGCCATCCCGCACGATCACCGCACCGACCGGCACTTCGCCCGCCGCCGCCGCATCATGCGCCGCTGCCAGCGCCGCACGCATCGGGTGGGGCAAGGGAAACATGCCCGTATATGTCCCGATCGTGCAGCGATTGGCTAGTGTAGGCTGGTGATATTTAGGGGCCGCCTTATTTGGCTTGGCCCTTATTTGGCGTCCTGGGCATTGGCGGGCTTTTCAACCGTCATGGTGGGCACTGCAATCGTGCGGGTGGTGGTGCCGACGCTGGGCACTTCGATCGTCTTGTTTTCGGTGCCGATTTCGATCTTCGCCATGTTGACGGTGAATTCAGGCGCCTGCCCGCCTTCCAGCTTCAGCTGCGGGGCCTGGGCGAGTTTGCTTTGATCGATGCTGATCAGCCCGATTGACCAGGCACCAACGATGGCAAGGGCAGCAAGCCCGACGAGAATGAGTAAAGCGCGCATATGATATATTCCTTCAGCAGTTCGAATCGTTAGCGTAATAACGTCGCGGGTCAGCGATTGGTTGCATGGGCTTTGCGTGAATCGGTTGACTGATCCGTTCGAACTGGCTATCCGCGCCCTCTTTCCGGGCAACCAGAATTCAGGAATTCAAGCAATGTCGCGTATTTGCGAACTGACCGGCAAGGGCCGGCAGGTGGGTAACAACGTATCCCACGCCAACAATAAGACCAAGCGGACGTTTCTGCCCAACCTGCAGAACGTGACCTTGCTGTCAGACGCGCTGGGCACCAGCGTGAAGCTTCGCGTGTCGACCAACGGCCTGCGTTCGGTTGAGCATGTCGGCGGGCTGGACAATTGGCTGGTGAAGACCGCCGATGACCAGTTGTCGCTCAAGGCACGCCGCCTGAAGCGCGACATCCGCAAGAAGCTGACCCCGGCAGCCACCGCCGCCTGATCCGTCTTAGCGACGGCGCGCAGGCTTGCTTGCGGGAATTTGCGCGTCGTCGATTCGGAATTTGAGCAGCAGGCTTTGCTGCAGGCTTGACTGGTTATCGTCGGAAACAAACCAGATACCGGTACCGCCATCGGCGTCGCGGACCACCGCGACCCCTTCAAAATTATCGGACAATCCCGGCGGCGCGAATCGGGCCAGCTCACGCCCTGTCACGCGCTTGCCGGGCGCAATCTGGCGCTGATCGATCACCGTCAGCACCGCCCGAAACCCGGCAGGCACGTTGAAGGAACGGTTCACCACCAATAGCCGCTCGTCCGGCAGTTCGGCGATATCCGTTGGTTTAAATCCATCGGGCGGGCGATAAACGAAACGAAAGCCGCGCCGCACGGGCAAGGTCGGATCGCCAGTAAAGCTGATCGCGGCAAAGTCCCGCCCCTTGGTGCCGCGCCAGAAACCGGTTTCCGACAGCACGACAAAGCCGCCGTCGCGCAGCCGGACCATCGCCTCTGCCCCGCCATTTTCCGGCCAGTCCTGCATCGCGCGCGGCGCGGCGTGGCGCAGCGGCCGCGCCAGCCCGGGCGCGTAGGCCCAGATCTGATTCGCGCGTTCAAACCCCACCCAGATGCTGCCCGTGGCGGGATCGCGCGTCATCGATTCGCTGTCGCGGTCCCCCTTTTCCCAGCCGGTCCCCGGCCCGGCGGGCAGCTCGGCGAAATGGGGCTCGCTGATCACGCCGTGCGAATCGAGCCGGAACCGGGCAATGTTGCCGCCGTCACTCAGCAGCGTGAAGCGATCCCCATCGACCAGCAGCGACGAAAAGCCGCCAAATGCGGGATCAGCGCTCGTCAATCGATAGCCGCGTTCGAACACTAGCACCCCCAGCCTGCGCCGGGCTGGCTGGTCAGGGTATAAAGCCACGGGCGTCGCCAGCATCACCGCTCGCGCACCCAGCAGCGGCAGGCGCGGCACCGTGGACCAGCTGGGCACGAACAGCGCCAGCAGCAGAACCGATCGGACGATGGGCAGGCGGAACAGGCGCATCCCCCATCCTTAGCCTAGCCAGCCGCGACGCACAGGCCCGGGATCAATCGGTAGCGCGATGAACCTGCGATAACAGACGCATTCAGACTTCACTCAAGGTGACCCCGCCATAAAGGCATCGTCGAACAACGGCAGCATGCCCCGCCTGTATCGGTACGGGGCGCTGATGAGGAGAATGACCATGTTGAAGAAATTGTCCCTTGCAAGCGTCGCTCTCGCCATCAGTGCAAGTGCGCTTGTGCCTGTCGCTGCTGTGTCGGCGCAGGATTATCGCGGCGGATACCGGGGCGATGTGCGCCAGGAACAGTATCGCGGCGACCCATATGCCAATCAGTACGGCAACCAGTATAATGATGGCCGGTACAACCAGGCCTATAACGACCGGTATGACGATCGCTACAACGATCGCCGTTATCGCCGGGACGTTCGCAACGATCGCCGTTGCAACGACGGCACGGGCGGCGCGCTGCTGGGCGCCATCGCCGGTGGCCTGTTGGGAAATTCAATTGCGGGGCGCGGTGACCGGACAGCCGGTGCACTGATCGGTGGCATCGGCGGCGCACTTGCCGGCCGGGCAATCGAGCGCGACGGCCGCAATGGCTGCCGCAGCTACCGCTAAGTCTTCCCTCGCGTAGCGTATCGAGGGCGGGGCCCGGTCTCACCAGAGACCGGGCCCTGAGTTTTTATGGGCCTTAAGTTTTTTTGGGCCCTAAGTTTTGCCGGCACCCGCCAGCCGCCAAATTAATACATGTGCTGCCCGCCATTGATGCTGAGCGTCGATCCGGTGACGAAGCCGCCATCCTCCGAGCACAGGAACACCACGCCGCGCGCAATCTCCAGCGCCTGGCCGAGCCGTCCCACGGGGATTTTCGCGACAATCTTTTCCAGCACATCGGCAGGCACTGCCGCCACCATGTCGGTATCGATATAGCCCGGCGCGATGGCGTTGACGGTAACGCCGGCCCGCGCGCCTTCCTGCGCCAATGCCTTGGTGAAGCCGTGGATGCCCGATTTTGCGGCCGCATAATTCACCTGGCCATATTGCCCGGCCTGCCCGTTGATTGACCCGATATTGACGATGCGCCCCCATTTGCGATCCCGCATGCCGGGAAACACGGCCTTTGCCATATTGAAGCAGCCACCCAGATTGGTGTCGATCACTTCTTTCCACGCCTGATAGGTCAGCTTCATGATCGTGCCGTCACGGGTGATGCCGGCATTGTTGACCAGCACGTCCACCGGCCCCAGCGCATCCGCCACCAACGCGCAGCCCGCCTGGCAGGCGTCGTAATCCGCCACGTCCCATTTGAAGGCGGCAATCCCGGTACGGTTGGTGAAATCCTGCGCGCGCGCATCATTGCCCGCATAATTGGCCGCGACGGTTAGCCCGCTGTCGCGGAGCGCGATGCTGATCGCCTCGCCAATGCCACGCGTTCCCCCGGTTACGATTGCGACGCGTGCCATATTCACTCTCCTGCGTTTTTCTTATCGCAGGACTCTAGGCGGAGACTTGCCAC
This sequence comes from Sphingomonadales bacterium, assembly GCA_038319335.1. Classification (GTDB taxonomy): domain Bacteria; phylum Pseudomonadota; class Alphaproteobacteria; order Sphingomonadales; family Sphingomonadaceae; genus Sphingomonas. The sequence goes on along the minus strand of JBBQDD010000070.1, from coordinate 1,450 downwards.
CCTTCAAGTTCGCGGCTGATGAGGGTGCGGAGCATCGCAATGCCGTGTGCGCTGTCGTTCAGGCACGGGATATAGCCAAAATGCGTGCCACCATGTTCCTCAAAGCTTTCCCGCCCGCGAATCGCCAGTTCTTCCAGCGTTTCCAGGCAATCGGCGGAAAAGCCCGGCGCGATGATCGCGATCTTGGTAATCCCCTTGCCCGGCAGCGCTTCCAGCGTGTCGTCCGTCGCGGGTTCAAGCCATTTGGCCCGGCCAAAGCGCGACTGGAACGTGATCACCACCGGGCGCCCCAGCGCCTCCCCCAGCAACCGTGCGGTTTTCTGGCAGTGGCAATGATAGGGATCGCCCAGTTCCAGCGTGCGCACCGGCATGCCGTGAAAGCTCACCACCAGCGCATCCGGCACGAAATCGAGCTTTTCCAGCCCCGCTTCGATCGATTGGCGCAGCGCATCGATATAGACCGGATCGTCATAATAGGACGGCAGGGTGCGCATTGCCGGCTGCCAGCGCATCGCCGCCAGCGCCTCAAACGCCTTGTCATTGGCGGTGGCAGTCGTCGCGCCGCAATATTGCGGGTAAAGCGGGGCCACCAGAATACGGTCGCACCCGGCATCCTTCATGGCCTGCAACCGCTCTGGGATGGCGGGCTTGCCATAGCGCATCGCCCAATCAACCATCACATTCGCACCGAATGCGCCCTGCAGCGCCGCGCTCTGCGCCTTGGTGATGCTGGCCAGCGGCGATCCATCGGGGCCCCAGACCTGCGCATAGGCCTCCGCCGATTTCTGCGGGCGGGTGTTGAGGATGATGCCGCGCAAAATAGGCTGCCACAGGATTTGCGGAATCTCCACCACCCGGCGATCCGACAGGAATTCGGCGAGATAGCGCCGCACCGATTTGGTGTCCGGCCCATCGGGCGTGCCCAGATTGGTCAGCAACACCCCCAGCTTGCGTTGGCGCACGGGCGGGTGATCGGCGGGCAGAGGACTGCCAGAGACGGGATTGGCGGGAAGGTTCATGCTGCAGATGCGGTAAACGGCAAGCGTCGCAAACGAAACCCCGCACTTGCCTGAAGCGCATTGGCAATGGCGGGGGCGACCGGCGGCACCGCGATTTCGGAAACGCCGCCGGGTTCGGCTTCGCTGCGGATCAGTTCGACCGTGATGTCGGGAATGTCGGCAAGCCGGGGCAGGCCCAAATCGGCAAAGCTCCGCGCATCAGCCACATTTTCGGTAAAGCCCGTCGATCCCCCCAATGCCGCTGCCATGCCGAAAATCAATCCGCCTTCAATCTGTTGCCGAACGATATCGGGATTAATTTGCCGACCGCAATCCACTGCCGCCACCAAACGGTCTACAATCGGCCGCTGGCCGTCGCCGAAATGCGCTTCGGCGAGCACCGCGATATGGCTGCCCCGAAAACTATGGCAGGCAATCCCCTGCGCGCTCCC
>JBBQDD010000069.1:0-9876 GCA_038319335.1 Sphingomonadales bacterium | reverse complement strand
GGGCCTTTCACGCCCGCTGCCCATACCCGCAACTCTGCAGGGATGAACGCGCCGTCGGACGTCGCGATCCCTTCATCGGTAATCGCGGTGACCTGGCGGCCGGTGAGGACGCGCACGCCGATGGCCTCCAGCTCTTCGGTCGCGGCTTGGGACAGGTTTTCGGGCAAGGCGGGCAAGATGCGCGGCCCGGCCTCCACCAGCGTTACATCCAGCCGGGATTCGTCGAAAACCTCCAGCCCGTAATAGGCCAGGCCCTTGGCCGCGTTGAACAATTCGGCGGCAAGCTCCACCCCCGTCGCACCGCCGCCGACAATCGCCACCCGCACCCGCGCGTCCGCCGAAGGATCAGCGCTCATCGTGCGCGATACCCGCAGGCACTGGTTCAGGAGCCGCTTGCGAAACCGGTCGGCCTGGGTGCGATCGTCAAGGTAGATCGCGTTTTCGCGCACGCCCGGCGTGCCGAAATCGTTGGAAACAGAGCCCACCGCGACCACCAGATAATCATAGCGGATGCGGTGCCGCGCCACGATTTCGCGGCCCGTTTCATCCAGGATCGGCGCCACCACCACCTGCCGGGCATCCCGATCGATCGATTCCAGAGATCCATCGAAAAACCGGTAGTTCCAGCGGTATGCGTGGCTGCGATAGCCCACTTCATCCAGATTGGCGTCAAGCGATCCTGCCGCCACTTCATGCAGCAATGGCTTCCAGATATGCGTCTGGTTGCGATCGATCAGGATGATGTCGAACTTCTGCCGCCCGAATTTCTTGCCCAGCCGCGCGACCAGGCCGAGCCCACCGGCGCCGCCGCCCACCACGACGATCTGGATTTTCTTGGATTTAGCGGCCGCACCCGCGCCGGGCATTGCCCCTGCTGCGTTCGCATTCTGGATACCAGCGGCGTCCGCCATTGCCCTAACTTCCCTCGATATCGCCCTGTGCCGAAGCGTGCGCGATATTGCAGTGCAGCACCAGTGCTAAAATGCCCGCGTGATTACGCCGCTGGCGGCGCGCGCCATTCACCCGATTTGCCCCCGCGCTTCTCCAGCAGCCGCACATTGCCGATGGTCATGCCGCGATCAATCGCCTTGGCCATGTCGTAAATCGTCAGCAGCGCGACGGACACCGCCGTCATCGCTTCCATTTCCACCCCGGTCTTGCCGGTGGTGGCGCAGGTTGCAGTAACGGTGACGCCGCCCGCATCAGGCACCAGATCGATCGCGACCCGGGTGAGGGGGAGGGGGTGGCAAAGCGGGATCAGGTCGCTCGTGCGCTTGGCGGCCATGATGCCCGCCACCCGCGCCACGGCCAGCACATCCCCCTTTTTCGCGGCACCATCGCGGATCGCCCTTGCCGCCGCCGCCGTCATCGTTATCCGGCCTGATGCGACTGCTTCGCGCGCGGTATCCGCCTTGCTGCCGACATCGACCATGTGCGCGGCGCCCTGCGCGTCGAGATGGGTCAGCCCGCTCATCCGCCGATCATCGCCCGGGTGGCGGCCTCAATATCGTCGGCGCGCATCAGCGCCTCCCCGATCAGGAAGCAGCGCACGCCCCGCTCCGTCATCGCGTCGAGATCAGCGCGGGTCGATAGGCCGCTTTCAGCGACGAAGGTGCAGTCAGCGGGCGCGCGGGCGATAAGGCTGTAGGTGTGCGAGAAATCGACCGAGAAATCATGCAAATTGCGATTGTTGACGCCAATCAGCCGGGACTTCAGCTTCATCGCCCGCTCCAGTTCCTTGGCGTCATGCACCTCAACCAGCACGTCCATCCCGCAATCGATCGCTGCCGCCTCAATCTCCGCCAGCGCCTCGTCATCCAACGCCGACATGATCAGCAGGATTGCATCCGCCCCCAGCGCACGCGATTCGGGCACTTGCCATGCGTCGATCATGAAATCCTTGCGGATCACCGGCAGCGTCACGACATCGCGCGCCGCCGCCAGATAGCTATCGGCGCCCTGAAACCAATGTTCATCGGTCAGCACGGAAAGGCACGCCGCACCCCCCGCCTGATAGGCGATGGCGTGGGCAGGCGGATCAAAATTTTCGCGGATCAGACCCTTGGACGGGCTTGCTTTCTTGATCTCGGCGATCAGCGCAGGGCCGTGTTCTGCCTTTGCATCCAGCGCAGCGCGAAACCCGCGTGGCGGGGTTTGCCGGGCGATCATCACGTCCAGATCGGCCAATGAGATGCACGCCTTGCGCGCCGCTACATCGGCCCGCTTGGTTTCAAGGATGCGGTTCAGGATCGTCGTCATGAATAGGCGATCCAGCAATCGAGCAGCGCGTTGGCAAGGCCGTTGTCGAGCACTTCGCTGGCTTCCTCCACCCCGTCCGCCAGTGAGTCGGCGCGGCCCGCCACCATCAGCGCGGCGGCGGCGTTGAGCAATACGGCATCGCGATATGCCCCCGTTTCCCCCAGCAGCAATCGCCGCAGCGCAGCGGCATTGTGCTTCGGATCACCCCCGCGCAAAGCGGCGATGGGGTGGCGCGGCAGCCCGGCATCTTCGGGTGAGACATGCAGCGACAGGGCGATGCCGCCGATGCACGCAACCACGCTTGGCCCCGCGCCCGACAGCTCGTCCAGCCCCTCCTCGCCTGATACGACCAGCGCCGCCTCCGTGCCCAGTTGCGCGAGCGCATCGGCATAAACGGGCACGTAATCCGGCCGGGCGATGCCGATCAACTGGCGCGATACGCTGGCTGGATTGGCGAGCGGACCCATCAGGTTGAAAATCGTGCGCTTGCCGATCTGGCGACGAATGGGGGTGATGCGCTTCATGGCCGGGTGGTGGTTTGCGGCGAACAGGAACGCGATGCCCAGATCGCGCAGGCTCGCCTCCGCCAGCCGCCCGGCGCGGTCCATGTCCAGCCCCAGCGCCTCCAGCGTATCAGCGGCCCCCGCCTTGCTCGATGCAGCGCGGTTGCCATGCTTGGCAACTGGCACGCCGGCAGCGGCAACCACCAGCGACACAGCGGTCGATACGTTCAGCGTATGGTGCCCGTCGCCGCCCGTGCCGCACACGTCGATCGCGCCTGCAGGGGCGGCAATCGGGATCAGCCTTTCGCGCAAAGCCCGCGCAGCCTCTGCAATCTCCGTACTCGTCTCGCCGCGCTCGCTCAGCGCGATCAGGAAGTCGGCAATCGCCGTTTCCGATGTGCGCGCATCAAGGATATCCGCAAATGCCTGCGCCGCAGCATCACGCGACAGCGGCACGGCGGGATCGGGCAGGCGCACCAGCGTGGTCACGCCATCGCCTTTGGCTGCAGCCCCGCCAGCGCCATAAAGTTGGCGAGCATCGCATGGCCATGTTCCGTCGCGATGCTTTCCGGGTGAAACTGCACGCCGTGGATGGGCAATGTGGCGTGGCGAAAGCCCATCACCGATCCGTCATCGGCAGTGGCGTTAACGATCAGGTCGGCCGGAACATCCTCCACGATCAGCGAGTGATAGCGCGTTGCGGTGAAGGGGGAGGGCAGCCCCGCAAACAGCCCGGTGCCGTCATGCGTAACGGGCGAGGTCTTGCCGTGCATCAACCCGCCGCGCACCACCTGCCCGCCAAAATGCTGGCCGATTGCCTGATGGCCCAGGCACACGCCGAGCAGTGGCTTGCCGGCGCTGGCGCAGGCGGCGACCAGATCGAGCGAGATGCCCGCATCGGTAGGTGTTTTGGGGCCGGGGGAGATCAGGAAAGCGTGCGCGTTGCTGGCCATCGCGTCGGCAGCGGTCAGCGCATCGTTGCGAACCACGCGCACCTCGCTGCCCAGTTCCATCAGATAATGGACCAGGTTCCAGGTGAAGCTGTCATAATTGTCGATGACCAGGATCATGCGGCGCGCTTGTACCCGAAGCGTCTCACAGCGCAACCGGCAGACCGATTATCGCCATGGTGTGGACATATAGGCCCAATATAGTAGTTCGTTAGCACTGGCCCGATGCGGCCCGAATCCGTGGAGTGAGTATCATGCGTCGCCCGATCACCCTTGCGTTGCTTTTGCTGCTCCCGCTCACCGGTGCAATCGCGCAAAACGCGCCGACTGCTGATACGCCGCCTGCAAAGATTCGCAGCATCACGCTGACTCCGGGGGATAAATGCCCCGAATCGACGAACGGCGAAATTGTCGTCTGCCAAACGCTGGACGAGCCATATCGTATTCCAAAGGAGCTTCGCACGCTGGCCCCGGTCGCGTCGAACCGCAGCTGGGCTGACCGGGTGTCCGGCGTGGACGATGCGGTGCGCGCAGTGAGTGGCGTGCCGAACAGCTGTTCGACCACCGGCACCGGTGGGGCAACCGGCTGCACCCAGCAGCTCATCCAGCGCTGGGCAGCCGAACGCCGTGAAGCCCAACGCGATCGCCGCGAGCCGCGCTAACGCTGGCCGTTATTGGATCGCCGTAAAGTCCGGCATCGCAGCGTCCATTATCCGGGCGACCTGATCAGCCAGCGACTGGCCGCCAACTTCGGCGATGCACGCCAGAAATGCCGCCTCGTCAGTCGATTGCCCACGCGCCTTGCGCAGCAGATAGGCGCGCCACACCGTATAAAGCCCGTCCTTGTCCGGCGCACGCTGCCGTAGCGCGCGGTCGATCGCCAGGTTGATCAGCAGGCCGCATTGATAGGCGGGGTCGTTGGATTGCTGGGTAATTGCCCGGTGCAGCGACGTACCCTTTAGCAGTTTTGGGCAGGATTGACCTGCGGCGATGATCCGCCGGTCGACATATGCCGCCGCCGCCGGGCTTGATTGGCGCAGCGCGAGCGCGGCGAAGGCCTCTGCGCCCCCTTCATGCACCCACCAGCCGCTTGGCTCGTCCGGGGCGATACCGCGTTGATACAAATGCCCCGCTTCATGCGCAAAATGCCACGCGAGCTCGTTGGTGAAATCGGGCTTGGCGAACGCGGCGGGCCAGCGATTGCCGTAAAAATGCGTGAAAACTTGCCCGGGCAAATTGCCGCCCTGACGACCCCAGCCGCCTACATGCGCTGCATCATAGGACGCGAACAGCGCAGGCCGCATGTCGAGCATCCCCAGCCGGGTTGAGAAATAGGCCATGAAGACGGGCAGCTGCTGTTCCAGCTGGATGCGGACTTGATCCGGCAGCGCCTGATCAATCACCGCGCTGACAACCCCGGCATCAGCCGGCTTTCCCTTGCCGAGATAGACATAGCGGCCGTCATCGCCATCATTCCAGCGCACCGAACGGGCGTGTGTTTTGCCGTTCAGCAGGATGGCCCGGCCATCGCGCACGATCAGGCGGAGCGGCCATGGGCGATCGCTTTGTGCGGGGCATGTGCCGCCGCACGCGAACAGGCGGGCGCTGTGAAACAAGATGCTGCCATCACCAAAGGGCGCGAACGGTGCATAGTCCTTCGGCAACTCGCGGTAACGCGGCGGCATGCGCAGATCGACCCGCCGAAATGGCTTCCCGTCGACGCGCGTGACGATTTCGCCGCTATCCCCGCCTCCATCGCCTCCGTCGCCGCTGATCCTGAAACCGGGCATGGCCGTCCATGTTTTCACCCGGCTGGCATCTGGCGATCGATCAAAGGCCAGCCGCGTCACGGGCCGGGCGAAATCATAACGGACGGTCCAATCGGTTTGCCCATTGGCAATGATGGTGATGGTCGGGCGGCTGCTGTCGTTGATTGGCGGGGTATCGCGCGCGGCGGCTGGCCTGGCCATCATCAGCATCACCAATATCCAGGCGATTGCTCGGCCCATCGCGACCCTCCTATTGCCCGAAATCGGGGGCGGCGGCGCGGGCGATGGCCTCGCGCGCGGCTGCCAGCAACGCGCCTGCCTTGGCCTCGCATTCGCGCTGTTCATAAGCGGGATCGCTATCGGCGACGATGCCAGCGCCTGCCTGGACGTGCATGATGCCGTCCTTCACGATCGCGGTGCGCAGGACGATGCAGCTGTCCATCGATCCATCGGGCGAAAAATAGCCGACGCCGCCTGCATAGGCACCGCGCACTTCGGGTTCGAGTTCGGCGATGATCTGGCACGCGCGCACCTTTGGCGCGCCCGATACGGTGCCGGCGGGAAAGCCAGCGAGCAGCGCATCGATGGCATCATGATTTGCAGCCAGCCGCCCGACGACGTTGGAGACGATGTGCATCACATGGCTGTAGAATTCGACCGTGTAGCTATCCGTTACGCGCACGCTGCCCGCCGCTGCCACGCGCCCGGTATCGTTGCGACCCAGATCGAGCAGCATCAAGTGTTCGGCGCGTTCCTTCGGATCGGCGAGCAGGCTGGCGCGGTTGGCTTCATCCTCTGCCGCTGTCCGGCCGCGCGGGCGGGTGCCGGCAATCGGGCGGACGGTGATGTCGCCGTCGCGCACCCTGACCAGGATTTCGGGGCTCGATCCGGTGAGAGAGAAGCCGGGCAGATCAAGGTGATACAGGAAAGGAGAGGGGTTTATCCGGCGTAGTGACCGGTACAATTCAAACGCAGGAAGCGCAAAGGGCAGCGTGAAGCGCTGGGCGAGCACGACCTGAAAGATATCGCCAGCGACGATATATTCCTTCGCGGCGGCAACCATGCGGGCATAGCGCCCCGGTGCGAGCGCAGGGGCCAGTGCCACGTCGGCGGCGGGCCCGCGCACCGTGGCGGGCAGCGGCGCGCTGGCGAGCCGGGCGGCGGTGGCATCGATGCGGTCCACCCCTGCCGCGATCAGCCTGTCGACTGGCTGGGTTGCATCGGGCCATACCGGGGAGACGAGGAACAGCGCATCGGCCAGCCGATCGAAGATCAGGATCACCGTTGGCCGGACGAACATCATGTCGGGCAGGCCAAGCGCGTCTGCGCCGGGGCGATCGAGCTTTTCCACCAGCCCCACGGTTTCATACCCGAAATAGCCGACCAGGCACGCCAGCGCCCTTGGCAGTTCGGCGGGCACGTCCATCAGGCACTGGCCGACGAGCGCACGTAGCGCCGCCAGCGTCGGCTGATCGCAGGGCACAAAGGCATCCCGGTCGCTTTGCCAGTGCGGGTTGATCGCGGCGGTATGCCCATGCGCGCGAAACACCAGATCAGGGGCAAGGCCTATCAGGCTGTGACGCCCCCGGATCGCGCCCCCTTCCACCGATTCGAGCAGAAAATCTCCCCGACCGGGCTCGATCAGCTTCAGCGCGGCGGCAACCGGGGTTTCGGTATCGGCCACCTGCCGCCGCCATAGCAAGGCAGGCTTGCCCGCCTCCAGTGCTACCCGTGCTGCGTCCGCCCCCGCAACGCTCGTCGCATCTTCCACCGTGCCGCTCAGCGCTCGCCCAACAGATCCTTGCGGGTCCGGGCGATCAGCGCATCGTTCTTTTTAACGCCCACGCTGTTGCGGGCGGCTTCGATAAACTGGTTGACGAGCTCACGGCCCACCACCTTGCTCAGGTCGCCGCGCATTGCCTGCAACAACTGCGGGTTCGTCACCGCACCGGCACGCTCGATCTGGTCGAGATAAATCACGTAATAGCCGGTCTTATTCGGCGCTTCGAGCAGTTTGGCCGTTTTGTTCGCCATACTGAACATCAGCACAAGCGGCGCCGGCGCGCCCTTTGGGTCGCTCGCCAGCTGCGCGCGCGATGATGCCAATGGGCGGGCGGCCGGCAGCTTGACCGGGGACTGCGCCAGCGCCTGCGCCAGCGGAATGCCCTTATTGGCCTTGGCGACGACATCGACGGCCATGGCGCGCGCTTGCTTCAGCGCCCGGGCAATTGCGAAATCGCGCACGACCAGGTTTGCGATCTTGGCCAATGGGGGTGGCGCACTGGGCACGATGCGGTCAAGCGACACGACGGCAAAGCTGCCATCTTGGCCGACCGGTGCGAGTTGCGGATCATCGCCCGGCTCGGCGATGAACCCGGCCGACACGACCTGCGCAAGGCGGGGATCGGGGGCTACGGTGCTGTTTTCCGGATCGCGACCGTCGGCTACCACGGGCACCGTAGACTGGGCTTGCAGCTTGTTGTCGCTCACAATCTCGGCAAACGTTGCGTTGTCGGCGATCGCATCGTCGATCTTGTCGCGCAAATCCCCCAGCGCCTTGGCGAGTTTTTGGGCGGCAATTTCCTTGGTCAGTTCGGCCCGCGCCTGATCGAGCGATTTCGCCGCGATCTGGTCGACACCGTCGATCCGGACGATCGCCCATCCCAGCGGCGCCTTGACCGGGCCGACAATGGCCCCGCGCGCGGCGGCAAATACCGCATTGGCGATTTCTGCGGATGTCTGGGTGGCATAGGCCTTCTTGTCGAGGCTCTTCAGCGTTGCCGCCTCCAGCCCCGCAGAGCGGGCGGCGGCATCGATGGGGGTGCCTGCCTTGATCTTTGCAACAAGCGCATCCGCCCCGGCCTTGTCGCCAATCACCACCTGCGACAGCGAGCGCGTTTCACTGGCGGCAAAACGCGCCGCCTGTGCCCTGTACGCGCCGCTGATGTCCGCATCGGTTGGCGTTGCGGCTGCCTTGACGAGATCGGGCGACACCACCGCATAGCGGATCACCCGCTGTTCCGGGACGGTATAGCGCGCGGCGTTGCGCTTGTAATAGGTTGCTACCTCCGCCTCGGTCGGGCGTTCGCCAACGCCTACCGCGTTGGTGGGCACAAAGCCGATGACGCCGGCGCGCTTTTCCAGCAGCAGCGCGGCATAGGGCGCGGCGAGATTAAGCGGCACCTGGCCTGCACCCTCAGTCGGGCTGGTCAGCTGCTGGCCCAGCGTGCCGCGCACGATATCGGCGCGGATCTGCGCATCGGTAATCCGACGCTGGCTGAGCAGCTGCTCATATTTCGACTGGCTGAACTTGCCATCAAGCCCTTGCAGATCGGGCACGCTCGCGATCTGCCCGTCGACCGCCCGTTTGCTGACGACCATGCCGGTCTTTTCGCCGAACTGGGCGAGTGCCGTGCTGCTGATCAGCCGTTCCAACGTGGCTTCGAACCCGCCGCCATTGACGAATTGCACCATGTCGAGCGTTGGCTGGCGCTGGCGAAAGCCCTGCATCTCGTCCTGCGCGCGCCGCTTCAGCTCCTCGACCCCGACGTCCACCTTGCCGACATGCGCAACCGCGCTGCCGCTGGCGGCGGATGTGCCGCTGTTCAGCCCGGTAATGTCGCTTGCCGCAAAAGCGAGCGCGATCACCGCCAGAAACACGAAGGTGACGATGATCCCGAACCGTGAATTGATGAACCGGCGAAAAAAGCTAAGCATGCGCGGGGGAAACCGATCCTGGTTCGTGGTGACAGTTCGTGGTGATTGGTGGCTGCTTTACGCAGCGTTGCGGGCGGCTTCAAGCTTGTGCGTCGTCGCAGGTGCGTTATCGCGGCGCAACCAAGCCAGCAACGCTGCCCTGCAGGTCGATATTGCGGGGCAAAAAGGAATGAAATGCGCAAACTGATTGTCGGCAACTGGAAAATGAACGGCAGCCTGGCCGCCATGGCCGACATCGCTGCAATTGGGCGCGCGGCGATTGATCAGCCTGCCGTCGATGTGGGGCTGGCGCTGCCCGCCACGCTAATCGCCGCTGCAGCACCGCACGCCACGGGGCTGATGATCGGGGCGCAGGATGTTCATGCCCAGCCATCGGGCGCGTATACCGGATCGCTCTCGGCAGCGATGCTGCGGGAGGCGGGGGCGGTGCTGACGATTGTCGGCCATAGCGAGCGTCGCCAGATGCAGCATGAAACCGATGCCGATGTGTGTGCCAAAGCGGCGGCGGGCATCGCCGGCGGATTGCTTGTCATCTTGTGCGTCGGCGAAACGCTGGCGGTGCGCCAGGGCGGCGATGCGGAGGCGGTGGTGGCTGAACAGCTTGCCCAATCGCTGCCGGGTGATGCGACGCCGGCCAACCTTGCCATCGCCTATGAACCGATCTGGGCGATTGGCACC
>JBBQDD010000068.1:0-9897 GCA_038319335.1 Sphingomonadales bacterium | reverse complement strand
CGAAGTGCTGGCCACTGACTGGGGAGCAAAGACGCTGGCCGGGTGCGAGCTGCGCCCCGCCATCATCATTCGCGACCGGGCAGAAGGGCCTGCGCGGCTGCACGCGCTGGCAGCGGCGGCGGATGCAGCGATGGCGGCGATCCCCGCAAACCTGGCCAGCTGGCGGATCATCAGCACCGTGCTGCTGCGATCACGCATCATCCGCGATGGCCCGGGAGCCTGGCTGGCGATTGTCGAACACCGGGTGCGCATCATCCAAACCAATTGAGGAGAACGACCATGGCAGCGGAAAAAGGCAGCGCGTTTTTGTTGAAGGTGGGCAATGGCGGATCGCCGATCAGCTATGCGACGGTGGCCGGGCTGCGCACGACGCAGCTATCGATCAATGGCGAGGCCGTTGCGATCACATCGAAGGATTCAGGGGCCTGGCGCGAATTGCTGTCGGGCGCGGGGGTGCGATCAGTCAGCGTATCGGCGGCGGGCATCTTTACGGGTTCGGCGGCGGAATTGCGGATCAAGGGCAATGCGCTGGCCGGGGTGATCGATGATTACCGGCTGAGCTTTGAAAGCGGCGACACGCTGACCGGGCGGTTCCTGGTGACGCGGCTCGACTATGCCGGGGATTATAATGGCGAGCGCACCTACACGCTGAACCTGGAAAGCTCCGGCGCGGTGGTGAGCGCATGAGCGGCCCCGATATGACGGCGGCGAACCCCGCCCGGGGCGAGGCGGTGCTGCGGGTGGCGGGGGTTGCCATGACGCTGCGGCCCAGTTTCCAGGCGCTGGTGGCGGCCGAACAGGAACTGGGGCCGCTGTTCGCCATGGTGGAGCGCGCCGCCGACGGGCGGATGGCGCTGGCGGAGATGGTGGCGCTGTTCTGGCATTGCCTGGTCGATCCACCCGAGGGGTTGACCCGTGAGCGGCTGGGCGAGGGCGTGGCGGCGGCCGGGCTGGCGCAGGCGACGCCAGTGCTGCGGGTGCTGCTTGGGCAGATCCTGGCCGGGCGATGAATTTCACCGATGTCGCTGCCCGGCTGGCGGGGATGGCGGGTGCGGTGCTCGGCTGGTCGCCCGATCAATTCTGGCGCGCGACCCCGGCGGAACTGGGGGCCGTGCTGACCGCGCTGGCGGGCGATGCCCCGCCACCCCCGCCGACCCGCGACCAGATGGCACAGATGATGAAGGCTTTTCCGGATGGATGAGGAACTTGACCGGCTGGTGGTGCGGATTCGCGCCGACACCAGCGGCTTTGCGCGCGACATTGAAGAAATTCGCGGCACGCTGGCAGGGCCGCTGGAACGCGGGGCGGATGCGGCGGGACGCGGGATTGAAAACGCGCTGCTGCGTGCGGTGCGGACGGGCAAACTGGGTTTTGAGGACCTGAAGCGGCTCGCCCTGTCGGTGCTGGGGGATATTGCGGGGATCGCCATTCGCGGTGGGCTGGATGCGCTGTTGGGGGGCGGGCGCGGCGGATTGCCAGGGCTGATCGGCGGGCTGCTGGGCGCGCCCGGTCGCGCAACGGGCGGGCCGGTATCCCCCGGGCGGGCGTATATGGTGGGGGAGCGCGGGCCGGAACTGTTTGTGCCCACCAGCAGCGGGCGGGTTGATGCAGGCACCGCCAGCCGGGGCGGGCGCGACGTGCGGATCGCGATCACCATCAATGCCGGGCCAATGGGTGGCGGGGATGCACCGCAAGCGCTCGCCCGGTCGAGCCGACAGGTGGCGCGCGCCGTGCGGGCCGCGATTGAGGGGGCGGAAAGCTGATGGGCTATTGGCTGGCGACCGAGCGGACGGTGCAGGAAGAAGGCGTGCTCTCCCGCTTTGATCCGCGTTTCTGGACGGTCAATTTTCCGCGCCCGATGATGGCGAGTGTGGTGAGCACGGGGTCTGACGCCCTGCGGGTGGATGCCGTGTTTTACCGGGCCGATGACCTGGCCGGGCTGATCTGGGCGAGCGCGGACGAGATTGATCATCCCCTGCTGCGTTATGAAACGGCGCGGGATTACCGCGGATGTACGTTGCGCTTTCGCTGGCAATCGACCGGCGTGATGCTGCTTGATGCAGCGAACGGCCCGACCCTGACTATTGAGGGGCGCGATGCGGCGGGTAATCCGCGCGCCTGGTATGTGCGGCTGTGGAACTATGCAAGCGGCACCCCCGATGATGCGGTGATCACGATCGATTTCGCCGCGCTGGACGGCGGGTTCGTGCTGCCGGCGGAAGCCGATCCGGTTTGGGCGGGCGATGTCGACCGGATGTTCGTGTCGATCGTGCCGCCAGCCTATTCGGGGCTGGACGCGGTGCTGGCGGCCCCCGCTGAAGCATCGGTGACGCTGAGCGATATCCAGTGCGATGGCCCAGGGGCGGTGCTGGCGATGGGCGATGTGATCGTGCCCGAACACGAGCTGGGCATCGCCAGCGGCTATGACGACAGCTATCACATCACGCCCGCCCGGCTGCTGCGGGCGGCGCTGATGCTCGGCTATCGCGGCGACATCGTCCATTATGTCGGCATGAGCCATTATCTGCGGCTCGAGGCCAATTCGGGCGGGCTGTACGCAAGTCTTGCGGGCGGGGCGATCAACGTGGCGACGGCGGCCTGGCACCGCGACTTTGCCGAACGCGCGCGGGCGCTGGGATATGGCATCATCTGGTCGCTCAGCTATGAATTGTTCGATGCGCATTGCTGGGGCGACTGGAAACAGCGCACCGCCGATGGCAGCCCGGCGCTGACCGGCTGGGTGCCGCCATCTACCCTGCTGTCGCCCGCGCATTCAGGGGCGATGGGGTATCTGCACGCCGTGGCGCAGTCCTTTGTCGGGATCGCGCTGGCAGCGGGGCTGGAGCCCAAGTTTCAGGTGGGCGAGCCGTGGTGGTGGGTGATGCCCGATGGTCGGCCATGCCTGTATGACGATGCGGCACGCGCCGCCTTTGGCGGATCGCCCCCGGTGATCACCGATGTGCGGGGGGCAAAATCCGCGGCGCAAACCGCGCTGATGGATCATGCCGGGCAGATCCTGGCGGCATCGACGGCGGCGCTGGTGGCTGCGGTGAAAGCCGTGGCCCCTGCGTGCGAGATGCTGCTGCTCGCCTATCTGCCCGGCATTCTGGATGCGGCGGCCCCCGATGTGCAGCGCATGAACCTGCCGACGGCATGGGCGCGCCCGGCATTCGATGTGTTGCAGCTGGAGGATTATGACTGGGCGGCGACCGGCAACAGTGCGGCGACCGCACGCGCGCTGGCGCTGGTGGCGGCGCGGCTGGGCTATCCGCCGGGTGCGCAGCATTATCTGGCGGGCTTTGTGCTCCGGCCTGAGGAAGCCGCCGCCTGGCGCAGCATCGATGCCGCTGCAGGGGCAGCCCGGGCGCGCGGGACGGCGCGCACCTTCATCTGGGCGCTGCCCCAGGTGCTGCGCGACGGTTTTGTTCATTTTGATGAAGGAGAGGCGGAATTGGCGCCGTTTGACGATGTGCTGTTTCCCATCGCGCTGGGCCGCGAGGCGGAGGTGACACCCGAATTCTCGACCGCGATCGTGACGAGCGCGGGGGGCAGCGAAGTCCGCAACGCCAGCTGGAGCAGCGCGCGCACTCGATATGATGTTGGCCCCGGCATCCGATCCGAAGCGGATATAGCGGCGCTGCTGGCATTCTTTCGCGCGCGGATGGGGCCTGCACGCGGCTTCCGGCTGCGCGATCCGTTCGACTACCAATCGGGCGCGGAGGGAATTGCACCCGGCGACCAGCGGATCGGGACGGGGGACGGCTCCACCAGCCGCATTGCGCTGATCAAACAGTATGAAGCGAGCGCGCGGCGCATCACCCGGCCCGTGGCGGGCAGCGTGCGCGTGGGCGTTGGCGGGGTGGAAACGAGCGCGTTCAGCCTGGCCGATGGCGGGTGGGTGGTGCTGGATACGGCACCTGCCGCCGGGCTGGCGGTGACGGCCGGCTATGCGTTCGACGTGGCGGTGCGCTTTGCCGAGGATAGCCTGAGCGTCAACCGCGCCACCTTTGCCGCCGGGGCCGCGCCCAGCGTGCCGCTGGTTGAAATTCGGGAGGGCTGAATGACCGATTTCCTGTCCGGCCCGCTGAGCACGGTCGCGCTGTGCTGGCGGATCGAGCGGCGCGACGGCATCGCCACCGGGCTGACCGATCATGACCGCGACCTGATGATCGACGGACTGCTGCACCGCGCCGCACCGGGCATGACGCCATCTGCCATCACCCGCACCGACACGCTGGAGGCTGACACTATGGATGTGGCCGGTGCCCTGTCGAGCACGGCGATCACCGAGGACGACCTGCTCGCGGGGCGGTGGGACGGCGCACGGGTGATGATCTTTGCGGTGGACTGGACCGGCGGCGCGGGCCGGGTGGAACTGGGCGAGGGCCAGATTGGTGCGGTCGAAACGCGCGACACGGGCTTTACCGCTGAACTGCGCGGGGCAGGCGCGGCGCTGGACCGGGCGGTGGTGGAGGAAACATCGCCCGAATGCCGCGCCGAGCTGGGCGACAAAAAATGCCGGGTGCCGATGGCGGGACGCCGCCGGTTTGCCCGCGTGATTGCGGTGGATGGACCGCTTGTCACCGTGGACGCGGTGGAGCCGGTGGCGGGTGCCTATGCGCTGGGGCTGGTGCGCTGGATTACCGGCAGCAATAGCGGGCTGAGCAGCGCGATCATGGCATCCCAAGCGGATGTCATCACGCTGCGCGCGCCCCCGATGATGGCGGTGGAGCCGGGCGCGCTCGTCGAGCTGATCGAAGGGTGCGACAAGAGCCTGGCGACGTGCGCGGCGCGCTTTGCCAACGCCGTCAATTTTCGCGGCGAGCCCTATCTGCCGGGGATCGACCTGCTGACCCGTTATCCCGGCGCATGAGCAGCGCCATTGTGGCGGCAGCGCGCCAGGCGATTGGCGTGCGGTTCCGCTTGCATGGGCGCGATCCGGCTTTTGGGCTGGACTGTGTGGGGCTTGTCGCGCTGGCGGTGCGGGCGGGGGGCGGCCCGGCGATCGTGCCGACCGGCTATGCCTTGCGCAGTGGCGACAGCGATGCGGCCTGCGTGATGATCGATGCGGCGGGGCTGGTTCGCGTGGCTGATGCCCAGCCCGGCGACGTCCTGCCGTGCCGCGCGGGGCCGGGGCAGCTGCACCTGGTGATTGATAGCGGCGAGCCGGGCGACGGCATCATCCATGCCGATGCCCAGCTGCGGCGCGTGGTGGAACGCCCCGGCCCGCCGCCCTGGCCCGTGATCGCCCGGTGGCGCGTGGCCCAGCAAAAGGAATAGCCGATGGCGACATTGATTTTGACAGCGGTGGGCAGCGTGCTTGGCGGGCCGATCGGCGGGGCGCTGGGCGCGATTGCGGGGCAGGCGATCGACCAGCAGCTGTTGTTCAAGCCCAAGGGGCGGCAGGGCCCGCGACTGACCGAACTGGCGGTGCAGACATCATCCTATGGCACGCCGATCCCGCTGCTGTTTGGCACGATGCGGGTGGCGGGCACGGTGATCTGGTCGACCGACCTGATCGAATCGAAAAAGAAAAGCAGCGGTGGCAAGGGACAGCCGGGCATCACCAATTTCAGCTATGCGGCCTCACTCGCCGTGCTGCTTTCAGCCCGGCGGATCATCGGCATCGGCAGAATCTGGGCAGACGGCAAGCTGCTCCGCGGCGCAGGCGGTGACCTGAAGGCGAGCACAGGTTTTCGCGTGCACACCGGCGGCGAGGGGCAGGCCCCCGATCCGCTGATCGCCGCTGCCGAAGGCGCGGGGATGGCACCCGCGCATCGTGGCTGCGCCTATGTGGTGTTCGAGATGCTGCAGCTTGCCGATTACGGCAACCGCATCCCGTCGCTGACGTTCGAGGTGATTGCCGACGCCGAACCCGTGGCGTTGGGGGCGATTGCCGAAACCATCAGCGATGGCCGGGTGGATGGCAGCGTCACCCCGATGCCGGTGACGGGCTTTTCGGCCTATGGCGACAGCGCCCGGGGCGTGCTGGAGACGCTGGCCGTTGCAGGGGGTGCGTGGTTCTCCCCACAGGGCGCGCGGCTTGTGATGCGCGACAGCGACATTGCGTCCCACGAAGTCGTCGATAGCGGGGCCACTGTCGCCGGTGTTCGAGGAAGCCGCCGCCGCCGGTCGGTCGCGGCCATCGGCACGGTGCCGCAGACGATTACCATCGCCCATTATGATCCGGCCCGCGACTACCAGACCGGGCTGCAGCGCGCGCGGCGGCCGGGGGCGGGCAACCGCAGCGACCGGATCGAGCTGCCGGCCGCGATGGCGGCGGGCGTTGCCAAGGCGATTGCGGTCCGCGCGCTGGCCCGCGCCGAAGCAGGGCGCGAACGCCGCGAGATTGCGCTCGACTGGAGTGCCCTGCGGATACTGCCGGGGGAGGTTGTGACGATAGCGGGCAGCACGGGCCGCTGGCGGGTCTCACGATGGTCGCTGGAGGGGATGGTGGTGATGCTGGAGCTTGTCCGGCTGGACGATGCCGCTCCGCTGGCGCTGGCGGCAAGTTCCGGGCGGGTGCTGGGCGCTCCCGATCTGGTCCATGGCCCGACGATCCTGGCGGCGTTCGAGCTGCCCGGGCTGGACGACACGCTGCTGGATGCGCCCCGCCTGCTGGTTGCGGCGGCAGGATCAGCGGCGGGGTGGCGGCGGGCCGCATTGTTGCTGAGCACCGATGGCGGCGCGCGCTGGTCCCCCGCCGGCAGCACGGCGGCCCCGGCGACAATGGGTGTGCTCGCATCGTCGATCGCAACCGCCCCGGCAACGCTGCGCGACCTGGCGACGGTGATCGATATCGACCTGGCGCATGGCGGGATGGCGCTGGCATCGGCGGATGACGCGGCGCTCGATTCAGGCGCGAACCTGGCGTTGCTGGGTGATGAGCTGATCCAGTTTGGGTGCGCCACGCAGATCAGCGCGACCCGCTGGCAATTGAGCGGATTGCTGCGGGGTCGCCGGGGGACCGAGGCCGCAGCGGGTGCCCAGGCAATTGGCGATCGGTTCGTCCTGATCGACGCTGATGACCTGTTGGCGATTAATGTCCCGTTGGCGGCGATCGGATCGCCGGTGCGGGTGATGGCGTCTGGCGTGGGAGATATTGCCGGGCCGGTCGTGGCGGACATCATCCCCAGCGGCGCTTCCGTTCGCCCGCCATCGCCGGTGCATCTGCGCGCGCGGATGGCTGGCGACGGTCTGGCGATCAGCTGGGTGCGCCGTAGCCGCACCGGCTGGCGCTGGATCGACGGCGCCGATGCGCCGCTGGCGGAGGAAGCGGAGGCTTATGCAATCAGTATCGCCCCTGTGGGCGGGATCGAGCGGCGCTTTGAGACAAGCGAGCCAAGCCTGGTGGTGGCCGATATCGCCAGCGCCGTCGCGGGCGGCATGACGATTACGGTGCGCCAGTGCGGTGCCAATGGCGAATCAGCCCCCGCGATCCTCACCCTGCCAGCGTGACCCAACCCACCCATCCGGAGATGCCGATGCCTACCGATCAAACGCCCAGATTCGCGCTGCCGATGCTCCAGCCGGGGCAGGCCCAAAAGGAACTGTATCATAATGAAGCATTGGCCCTGCTCGATATCGCGGTGCAGCCCAATGTTGTCGGGATTGGCGCGAATACGCCGCCCGCCAGCCCGGCGACGGGCGCATGCTGGATTGTCGGCGCAAGCCCGACCGGGGCGTGGGCAGGCGCTGCGCATCACCTCGCTGGATGGACCGGCGGCGGCTGGCGCTTTGTCGCGCCTGTGGAGGGAATGACGGTGTGGAACCTGGCCAACACGCTGGAATCGCGTTTCATTGCCGGTTCATGGGTCAGCGGACAGACGCGGTCGGCACAGCTGCTGATCGGTGGCACGCAGGTGGTGGGGCCGCAGCGCCCGGCCATTGCCACACCCAGCGGCGGGGCGATGGTGGATGCAGAAGCGCGCGCTGCCCTGGCTGCCATTCTGGCCGCGATGACCGCCCATGGGTTGATCGCCGGATAGGCCGATCTTGCGGCTTTTGTGGCCTTTTCGTCACAGTCTGCGCCATTTGTGCGCTTGCGTGGAAACCAACCTTTGATTAGGGAGTTGGGGCTGTCCGTAGTGACACTCAAGAAAGGGGATTTATGATGCGGAAGCTCGCCGTTTCACTGGCACTTGCCTCCACCGCACTCGCTGCACCTGCAATGGCCCGTGATAACACGTGGTACGTTGGTGTGGATGCTGGTGGCATGCTGGTTGAAGATATTAAGTTCGACATTGGCACTGTACCAGCCGCCACCACGATCGATAGCACCTATGGCTATGATTTCGATGGCAACATTGGTTACGACTTTGGCGCGTTCCGCGTTGAAGCAGAAGTCGGCTATCGCCGCGCCAACGTCCAGTCGCTGATCTCGAACGTGCAGACGCCTGTCTTCACCTCGACCGGCGCATTGAGCAACCAGCCTGCCGGCATTCGCAACGGCGTTGGTGGTTCCACCTCGGCGCTCAGCTTCATGATCAACGGTTTGCTCGATTTCGGTGACGATGATGGCCTTCAGGGCTTTGTCGGCGGCGGCGTCGGTGTCGCTCGCGTTAAGGCAGAGGGTTATTCGCTCAGCCCTTTCGGCAGCTTCCTGGATGATTCGGACACCGTGTTCGCTTATCAGGGCATTGCCGGCGTTCGCACCCCGATCACGAACCACATCGATGCTTCGCTGAAGTATCGTTTCTTCACGGCCCCCAATGTTCGCCTGGTCGACGTTCGTGGCCGCAACTTTGAAGGTCAGTACCGGTCGCACAGCATTCTGGCTGGCCTGACGTACAACTTCGGTGAACCAGCGGCACCACCGCCACCACCACCACCACCGCCGCCTCCTCCCCCACCTCCGCCGCCGCCACCGCCGCCGGTTGAAGTGGTTTGCTCGCCCGGTCCGTTCATCGTGTTCTTCGAATGGGACAAGTCGAACATTACGCCGGAAGCAGCAGGCATTCTGGATAACGCCATCACGGCGTATCAGAATTGCGGCAATGCGCAGGTAATGCTTGCCGGTCACGCTGACCGTTCGGGTGCGCCTGCTTACAACGTTGCTCTCTCGCAGCGTCGTGCTGACGCGGTGAAGGGTTACATGGCGTCGCATTCGATCCCGGAAAGCGTGATCACGACCCAGGCGTTCGGCGAAGGCCGTCCGCTCGTCGAGACCGCCGATGGTGTTCGCGAACTGCAGAACCGTCGCGTGGAAGTTACCTACGGTCCTGGCTCGGGCAACTAAGCCAAGGTCCGCTGGACAAAATCAGGGAGGTCGGCAGTCGCCGGCCTCCCTTTTTTGTTGCGCGCCGTTTTGGGAGGGCCTCGATGCGCATTTGGCAGTCGATGCGCTGGCAGTTGTGGCGGCACGTCATGCCAATCCGGGCGCGCTGCCAACCGGTATAGACCGTCCAGTGATGCGGTGATGCGCTGTCACAAGCTCAGGCTTGATCGTTAGGTGCGGTTTGTAGTCAAACCAACGCGTCGCTTCGCTTCAGGGAAGGAGGCGTGGGGTGTCAGTCTCATTGAAACCGACGCGCTTCAGGCCAGCCGCCACCCCAACCCAGCCTGACCTGAACCGTGCGGGGCACGGTTCACCCGATGCTCCTGAAAGGGCAGGGGCTTCAGTGATCCGGCGTGATCGACAATCGGCCAAACTGGTGGGGAATCCCGGTCCGGCAGGTCCGCAGGCTAACCGCGCCCTCGAACATTCACGGCATTGACGTTCCGTGCCAACGCAATGGCATGCCGACCAACGGCTCGGTGGAATCCTATTCGCCCGCTTCCGCCACTGCATCCCTTTCCAGCGCAGCGCTTAGCCAGTCGGGGAGGATTGCATCGCCCAGCGCCTCAATGCGTCGCAGTTCCACCATCATGCCAAGATCGGGATAGTGCACCCGGGTG
>JBBQDD010000067.1:0-10092 GCA_038319335.1 Sphingomonadales bacterium | reverse complement strand
ATGCAGCTTCGCCTTCCAGAACGAGTGGGATGATCCCTGCCTCATCTCCGGATCGGTCGAGGGCGACGGCATCCTCAAGAGCCTTCACGACAATCTCAATACCGGAACCTGACGCGCGCGCCTTTATGGGTTCACGGCCTAGATAACCGTGGACCCGCAAGGTTCCTGCACATGGACGACCTTCAAGGCGTAACGCCTAGGCCCTACAAACCGAGATAAGAAGGATGAAAGCGAAAATCCATTGGAAGAGCAAGGCTGAGGGCGGCAGATCGGCGTTACCGCTTGGCACGGGATCGCCTCCCGACGCTACCATGGTCCGTTTCACCGGTTCGAATGAGCCGTGGCCACCAGAAAATGCATGGTCGCTTGTCGTAGAGAAAGTTGAGGAACCGGAGCCTTTCGTTTGGCTCGCCAATGTGCGCTTCTTAGTGCCAGACGCACCGCACGAGAGCCTTAGCAAGGGTCGCACGTTTGAACTGTATGAAGGGCTGAAGTGCGTTGCTTCGGGGGAGACGATTAAAGCGCCATAGAGAGGGGAACGCTTACTCTAACCCGACCAATTGGCCTTGGTTGAACCGCCCCGGGATTATCGGAGGCTCCAACTCCTGAGAGTGCGGAGGCGATATGAGCACGACAGCGAACTGGCCATCGCTCGAGGTCCGCGCCCGTGCGGTGCGGCTGATATTGGATCACGCGGCGCGTTTTCCGTCGCGCTGGTCAGCGATACCAGCAGCATCTGCAAAAGCTACGGGCCCAGCTATCAGGCATCGAGCAGCTATGATGATCCTTGCCGGTTGACGTTGGGAGGCATTGACAAGCCCGCAAAACCTCTTCCCAATCGCCCCCGCGCGCGCCGCCGGGACAACCGCAAACAAAAAGGGCCGGGGAGATTATCCCCGGCCCCCTTGTTACCAGCCTGCACCCGTCGTCAGGCGAGCGGCAGATCGGCTGGCACCTCATCGATGCCGCGCCCCAAATGGCTCGCGCGGTAGCTGTAGCCGAAATAGATCAGCAGCCCGAGTGCCCCCCAGGCGGGCAGCACCAACATGGCTTCGAACGGCAGGTTGAAGAACAGGAACACGCAGCCTGCAATCGTCGCCGGGCCGACCAGCCATAGCGCGGGTGTTTTGAAACTGCGCTGGCGGTTGGGTTCTGACTTGCGCAGCATCATCACCGCAATCGCCACCATCATGAACGCATAGAGCGTACCGGCATTGGCGATATCGGCCAGCTTGCCGACAGGCAGGAACGCCGCGGCAAATGCAACGGCGCCGCCCGTCAATGCAGTGACGACATAGGGCGTTTTCCACTTTGGATGGATTTTCGACAGGCTTTCCGGCAGCAACCCGTCACGCGACATCACGAAGAAGATGCGCGTCTGGCCGAACAGCAGGATCAGGATAACCGATGGCAGGGCGACGAATGCCGCAATGCCCAGCAGGTTGCCGATCGTGCCAAAGCCGATCTGGCGCAGCACATGCGCCAGTGCCTCGTTCGAACATACCAGCGCCTGGCTATATTGTGGCAGCGCGCACTGGCGGGCGAGTTCTTCCGATCCGGCGGGGAAGGGGATGCCGCCCGGGCCCATGATGGGCTGGCCGCCAATCGTGCCAACGGCGCCCGCTGCGACCAGAATGTAGAAAACGGTGCAGAACAACAGGCTGCCGATCAGGCCGATTGGCACGTTGCGCTGTGGATTTTTGGTTTCTTCTGCCGCGGTCGATACCGCGTCGAACCCGACATAGGCGAAAAAGATCGTGGCCGCCGCGCCCACTGCGCCAACGCCGCTGCCAAAGCCGCCGAACACGCCGGCTGGCAGGAAGGGGTTGAAATTGGCGGTCGAGAATTTGTCGCTCGGCAATGTCAGGACGATGAAGGCGGTCAGCGCGGTCACCTTTATCAGCACCAGCACGGCGTTAACGCGGGCCGATTCCGTGGTGCCGATCATCAGCAGCCAGGTGACCAGCAGCGCGATGACGACGGCCGGCAGGTTGATCAAACCGCCCGGCGCCCCACCCAGCGCGAGTGGCGCGGATGCGAGGTACGCTGGCAGCTCTATGCCGAAAAACTGGTTGAGGATGGTGCCCGTGAAATAGCCGGACCACCCGACCGACACGGCGCTGGCCGCAACCGCATATTCAAGGATCAGGGCCCAGCCCACCGTCCAGGCGAGCAGTTCCCCCATGACGGTGTAGGTGTAGGTATAGGCAGATCCGGCCACCGGCAGCATCGACGCGATTTCAGCATAGCAAAGTGCAGCCACAATGCAGATCGCCCCGGCAATCGCAAAGGCCAGCATCAGCCCAGGCCCGGCCTTTTGCGCGCCCGCTGCCGTGAGCACGAAAATGCCGGTGCCGATCACGCAGCCGATGCCGAACAGCGTCAGCTGGAATGCGCCCAGCGTGCGATGCAACGCCTTTTTCTCCGCCGTGGCGAGAATGGCGTCGATCGATTTGGTTCTTGCGAATTTCATGTGTGTCGAAACCCCCCGAGGGATGGCGGGCCATGATTGGCCCTGCTGGTTATCGGCACGAGCCTAGAGCGTAAATCCCCCTATGCAATACCCTAAACTCTCAACCGCCCGTCATCAGCATCGGCCCAAGCGGCCGCCCGGCAAAGATATGGACGTGGAGGTGCGGCACTTCCTGGTGCGCATCAAGGCCGGTATTGGCGAGCAGCCGGTATCCCGGCGCAACCAGCCCAGCCGCGCGCGCGACGGTGCCGACCGCGCGGACGAAGCCGGCAATCTCCTCGTCGCTGGCCCGCGCGCTAAAATCATCCCACGAGACATAGGCGCCGCGCGGGATGACGAGCAGGTGCGTGGGCGCCTGCGGGTTGATGTCATGAAACGCGATGGCAAAGGCATCCTCATACACTCGCTTCGACGGAATTTCGCCGCGCAGGATTTTGGCGAAGATGTTTTGATCATCATAGGGCTGTGTGGCGTCGATAGGCATGGAACACTCGCTGTCCTCCCTCCTGCTTGTGGAGGGGATGGGGTGGGGTTGGATTGGATGCTGTTCATGCCCACCCCCGGCCCCTCCCGCAAGCGGGAGGGGCGTTGCCACCCCCAGCCCCTCCCGCAAGCAGGAGGGGAGTTAAGGTGCTCCTCCTGGAAGTGGGGGGCGTTAGGGCGTCCGCCCCGCCTTTTCGTCGATGCCCGACACGCCTTCGCGCCGGGCCATTTCGGCGCGGATGTCGTCCAGGCTGAGGCCTGCGTCGGCGAGCAGGACGAGGAGGTGGAACATCAGGTCAGTCGCCTCGCCGATCAGTGCTGGTTTGTCATCGCCCAGCGAGGCGATGACGGTTTCGACGGCTTCCTCGCCAACCTTTTGGGCGATCTTGGCGCGTCCAGCGGCGAACAGCCTGGCGGTATAGCTCGTCGTCGGGTCTGCGCCCTGGCGGCTGCGGATCACGGATTCGAGCGTGGTGATGAAGTCTTCGGCCATGCCCGCTGGCTGGCGCAGCTTCGCGCGTGCGTCAATCCATTGGCGGTTGCGCGCGCCGTTTGGCAAAGCGCGCGCGCAGTGCACGGCGGACAAACCAAACACCTGCGGCGGCGAGCACGAACAGCACCACATCAGACAGTTCAGGCGCGGTGCGCGGGCGCGCGATGCCCGAATGCGCGGCGAGGGCAGGGGTGGTGACCAGAAGGGCAAGGAGCAACCGCATTTGTGCTGGTATAGCGTTTGGGGATTAACCCATCCTAACCAACCGCAAGCGCGTCACCCCAGCTTTCGCTGGAGTGGCGGCGTTATGAAGAAACCGGCGTTCGTACGGGCACGCCGGCGGCCGCTAGGGCGGCATGCGCGTCGGCGATGCTCGCCTCACCAAAGTGGAAAATCGACGCGGCGAGCACGGCGCTGGCATGGCCATCGACGATCCCCGCGACCAGATCGCCCAGGCCACCCACGCCGCCCGATGCCACCACCGGCACGCGGACCTGATCGGCAATCGTGCGGATCAGCGCCAGATCATAGCCGTTCCGCGTGCCATCCCGGTCCATCGAGGTGACGAGCAGCTCGCCCGCGCCGAGTTCGGCCAACCGAAGCGCGTGTTCGACCGCATCGATGCCGGTGGCGTTGCGGCCACCATGGGTGAATACCTCCCACCTTCCCGGCGCCACTTGCCGCGCATCGACAGAGGCAACGCAGCACTGGCTGCCGAACCGATCGGCAATGTCTGCCACCAGTTCGGGGCGGGATACAGCCGCGCTGTTGACGGCAACCTTGTCCGCCCCCGCGAGCAGCAGCGCCCGGGCATCCTCTGCAGTCCGCACGCCGCCTCCCACCGTCAGCGGCATAAAGCACACCTCTGCCGTCCGCCGCACCACGTCGAGCATCGTGCCACGCGCCTCGTGGCTGGCGGTGATATCCAGAAAGCACAGCTCGTCCGCGCCGGCCGCGTCATAAGCGCGGGCCTGTTCCACCGGATCGCCTGCGTCGCGCAGATCGACGAAGTTGACGCCCTTGACGACGCGGCCTCCCGCGACGTCGAGACAGGGGATGATGCGGGCACGGACGGTCATAAATCCCTCTCCCGTCGGGAGAGGGAAGGAGGAGCGAAGCGACGGGAGGGTGAGGGCGAGTGGCGTGCGTTGAACAAGGGTGTGGGCTTTGGTGAGAGGCCCACCCCCAGCCCCTCCCGCAAGCGGGAGGGGAGAAGGCCCACCCCCGGCCCCTCTCGCAAGCGGGAGGGGAGAAGGCGCATGCCCCTCACGCCGCTGCCGCCACGGCCAGCGCCGCCGCCAGATCGAGCCGCCCATCATACAGCGCGCGACCGGTGATGACGCCTTCCACACCGTCGCGCGCATGCAGCGCGAGGATATGAATATCCGCAATCCCCTTAACCCCGCCGCTGGCGATCACCGGAATGCGCACCGCGCGGGCCAGATCGACCGTCGCCTCGATATTCGCGCCCTTCAGCAAGCCGTCGCGCCCGACATCGGTGAACAGCAATGCGGCGACGCCTGCATCCTCGAACCGACGGGCCATGTCGACGACCTGCACGGTGGACACATCCGCCCAGCCCTTGGTCGCGACCATGCCGTTCTTCGCATCGACCGCGACGACGATGCCGCCGGGGAAATCACGTGCCGCTAAGCGCACTAGATCAGGGTTTTCCAGCGCTGCTGTGCCAATCACAACTCGGGATACGCCCAGATCGAACCAGCGCTCAATGCCCGCGCGGTCGCGAATGCCGCCGCCCAGCTGCACATGGCCGGGGAAGCACTCGACGATCGCCTTCACCGCGTCGCCATTCACCGATGCACCGGCAAAGGCTCCATCGAGATCGACCACGTGGAGATATGCCGCGCCCTGTTCAGCAAAGATCATTGCCTGCGCGGCGGGATCATCGCCGTACACCGTCGCGCGGTCCATATCGCCCTCGGCCAGGCGCACGACCTGGCCCGCTTTCAGGTCGATGGCGGGAAAAACGATCAGGCTCATGGCTTCCACACCAAAAATCTTTCCAGCAATGCCAGCCCGTAACGCTGGCTTTTTTCGGGGTGAAACTGCACCCCCAACATGTTGTCGCGGCCGATGGCGGCGCTTACCGGGCCGCCATGATCGGTCGTTGCGATCACATCGTCGCCCTTGAACCCGAAGCTATGCAGGAAATAGGCCTCGCCCGGCGCGATCAGCGGGTGCGGCACAACCGGGTTAACGTCGTTCCAGCCCATATGCGGCACCTTGGCTTGCGGGTCGGCGGGCGCGAGCGGGCGCACCGTGCCGCGCAGCCAGCCGAGCCCCGGGTGCGTGCCGAATTCCTCGCCTGCCTCCGCCATCAACTGCATGCCGACACAGATGCCCAGAAACGGCACCCCGCCGCCCATGACGCGCACGTTCAGCGCCTCGGTCATCCCCGGCACTGCCCGCAACGCGCTGGCGCAGGCGCCGAACGCCCCCACGCCGGGCAGCACGATCCGGTCTGCACAGGCGACCACGGCGGCGCTGGCGGTAATGTCGATCGATGTCGCGCCCGCCGCCTTCAGCGCGTTGGCGACTGAATGGAGGTTGCCCGCGCCGTAATCGATCAGCGCGATCCGGTTAGCCACGCGCAGTCACCGTCACAGCACGCCCTTGGTGCTCGGGATGCTCCCCGATTTGCGCGGGTCGATCTCGACAGCGGTGCGCAAAGCGCGGGCAACGCCCTTGAACGCGCTTTCAATGATGTGGTGGTTGTTATGCCCGTACAGCGTCTCGACATGCAGCGTAATGCCCGCGCTGCCGGCAAAGCTGTGGAACCAGTGGCTGAACAATTCGGTGTCCATCTCGCCCAGCCGGCTTTGCGAAAAGCTGCTTTTCCACACCAGATAGGGCCGCCCCGAAATGTCGAGCGCCACGCGGGTCAACGTTTCGTCCATCGGCGACAGCGCGTCGCCATAACGGCGGATGCCGGCCTTGTCGCCCAGCGCCTTGGCAATCGCCTCACCAATTGCGATGCCGGTATCTTCGGTGGTGTGGTGCTGATCGATATGCAGATCGCCCACTGCCTTCACATCCATGTCGATCAGCGAATGCCGCGATAATTGCTCAAGCATATGATCGAGAAAGCCGATCCCGGTGCTGATATTATATACCCCCGTCCCATCGAGGTTGACGGTGACGTCGATCGACGTTTCCTTGGTGGCGCGGGATATGGTGGCGATACGCATGGCATCCCCATAGCGCGTGGATTTGGCGGCGCAATCTTGGAGCTGAATCTTGACCGGGCCTCAAAGACCGCTAGTCCAAGGCGGATGAGTGACAGCCTGCCCGATAGCCTGATTCCCTATGACGATATCGTGCAGGAGGCACTGCGCGCGGTAGTTGGCCGTGTGCTCGGCTCGGTGGCGACCAATGGCGGGCTGCCCGGCGAGCATCATTTCTACATCACGTTCAAAACCCAGGCGCCCGGCGTGGATATTCCACAGCGGCTGATGGAGCGTTTTCCGGACGAGATGACGATCGTGATGCAGAACCGCTATTGGGATCTGCTGGTCGATGACGAGCGGTTTTCGGTGGGGCTCAGCTTCAATCAGGTGCCGTCGAAACTGGTCATCCCCTATTCCGCGATCACCGGTTTCCACGATCCAGCAGTGAATTTCGAACTGCGCTTCCAGGCAGCGGAAGGGCCAGAGGGCCCCGATCCGCATGACGAAGCCGAAAACGACGTGGTGGTAACCCCGGTCGAAGACGGATCGAACGTGGTTTCGGTGGATTTCAAGCGGAAGAAGTGACGGCCAGCCGTCACCCCGGCAAACGCCGAGGTCTCGCGCGGCAAGGCAGCGCTCGCGGCCTTAGATTCCGGCGTGCGCCGGAATGACGGAGGATGTGATGGACACCCGCACCGAAACCGACTCGCTCGGCCCTGTCGAGGTCCCCGTCACCGCCTATTGGGGGGCGCAGACCCAGCGCAGCATCGCCAATTTTCCCTTTGGTGAGCGCGAACGGATGCCCATCGCCATCATCCACGCGCTCGCGATCGTGAAGCAGGCGGCGGCGCGGGTGAATCGGGCGCACGGCCTGCCCTCGGAAATCGCCGACGCAATCGAGGCGGCAGCGGCGGAAGTTGCGGCGGGCAAATTCGACGATCAATTCCCGCTCGTCATCTGGCAGACGGGCAGCGGCACCCAGACCAACATGAACGTCAACGAAGTGATCGCGGGTCGCGCCAACGAAGTGCTGACCGGCAAGCGCGGCGGCAAGGTGCCGGTGCACCCGAACGATCATGTCAATATGAGCCAGTCGTCGAACGACAGCTTTCCGACGGCGATGCATATCGCGGCGGTCGAGGGCATCAATCGTCGGTTGATCCCCGCGCTCGATTTTCTTTGCGGCGCGCTCACCAAGGCGGCGGAAGAATGGGTCGGGTTGGTCAAGATCGGCCGCACCCACCTTCAGGACGCGACACCAATCACGTTTGGGCAAGAGTTTGGTGGCTATGTCCAGCAGCTGCGGGACAATTACCAGCGGTTGCGCTCAGTCGAAACCCGGCTTTTGAGACTGGCCCAGGGCGGCACTGCGGTCGGCACCGGGCTAAACGCGCCTCCTGGTTTCGACGGAGAAATGGCAAGCGCGATAGGCAAAATTGCTGGCTATTCGTTCGAGCCTGCCCCGAACAAGTTCGAAGCGCTCGCATCTAATGACACGGCGGTCGAGCTCTCTGGCGCACTCAACACCCTCGCCGTTTCCCTAACCAAAATCGCCAACGACATCCGCCTGCTCGGCTCCGGCCCGCGATCCGGGCTTGGCGAGCTGATCCTGCCTGAAAACGAACCCGGCAGCTCGATCATGCCGGGCAAGGTCAACCCCACGCAGTGCGAGATGCTGACGATGGTCGCGGCCCAGGTGATCGGCAACCACATGGCAATCACCGTGGGGGGCATGCAGGGCCATCTGGAGCTGAATGTGTTCAAGCCGATGATCGCCGCCAATGTGCTGCGCTCCATCGATCTGTTGAGCGTCGGCATGGCCAGTTTTGCGGAGCGCTGCGTTGAGGGGATCGAGCCGAACCTGCCGCGTATTGCCGAACTGGTTGACCGGTCGCTGATGCTCGTCACCGCGCTTGCGCCGGAAATCGGCTATGACAATGCGGCCAAGATCGCCAAGCACGCCCATGCGACGGGAATGACGTTGAAGCAGGCGGGGCTGGCGCTTGGGTTGGTCGATGAAGCGACGTTCGATCGCCTTGTGCGCCCTGAGACGATGGTTTGATTTGCCGCCGGGCGAGCAAAATCTTCGCATGACCAGCGGGAACAAGTTTGCGCCTCGATCGCTCTGCCTGCGTAACGGAAACGAGGATGACGACATGGGTGCAACGACGATGGGCGCGCTGCTGGGTGGGGCGATCGATTCGATGAGCGGCGACGACAGCGCCGTCGATGGCGCGATTTACGGGGCGATTATGGCCAATGTCGCCAAAGTCGTGCTGCCAATCGCCGTCACCTATGCGGTCGGCTGGGCGGTGTTGTGGGGCGTTGGCCGATTGACGACACAACTGGCCGACAGCGTTCGCGGCGACAAGCCCGCCGCGCAATGAGTCAGCGCTGACCGCTTGACGCGGGCGCTATCCCCGCGCCACTAGCGGGCATGGAAGCTGCTGACCACAATCTGCACGAATTCAGGCGCCGTGGCGTGTTGTTCGTGCTGTCATCGCCCTCGGGTGCCGGCAAATCGACGATCGCGCGCAAATTGCTGGCCGACGAGCCCGATCTGGGGATGTCGGTATCGGCGACCACCCGGCCCATCCGCCCGGGCGAGAAAGACGGCAAGGATTATCATTTCGTGGGCCTCGACCGGTTTCGCGATATGGTCGCCAACCACGAATTCCTTGAATGGGCGCATGTGTTTGGCCAGCGTTACGGCACGCCCAAAGCTCAGGTTGATGCGATGCTGGCGGCGGGCAAGGACGTGCTGTTCGATATCGACTGGCAGGGCGCGCAACAGCTGTTTCAGATCGCAGGCGGCGATGTCGTCCGCGTCTTTATCCTGCCGCCGTCAATGGAAGAACTGAACGATCGCCTGGTGCGGCGCGCGACCGACAGTGCCGAGGTGATCAACGCCCGCATGCAGCGCGCGACCGCAGAGGTGAGCCACTGGGACGGCTATGATTATGTGCTGGTCAACGATGATGTCGAACAGTGTTTTCGCGATGTGAAGACCATCCTGGCAGCCGAGCGGCTGAAGCGATCGCGCCAGACCGGGCTTATCGGGTTCATCCGCAAACTGATGAAGTGATGGTCAGCCAATCAGGCTGAGGAAGCGCACACCTGCATCAAAATCCGCGCGGTGGGCGGTGCGGGTGGCGATGGCGAGATCATCATCACCCCATTTTTCCACCTGCCAATCCTCATCCACCTGCGCCGCGCGCCACACGGTGTTGGCGTCCGCTGCCCCCTCGATCAGGGCGAGTGCCGCGATCAGTGATCCGGTGATGGTAACGATGGGGGACAGCCCCGCCAGTGCATAGGGACTGCGTACCGCCATTGCATCGGCAAGTCGCGACAATGTTTGCGGTGGTTGCGCGCGGTGGATGATGCCGCTGACCACCTCGACATGGATATCATAACGCCGCTGTGCCCAATCGATCAGCGGATCCCAGGCGGCG
>JBBQDD010000066.1:0-10455 GCA_038319335.1 Sphingomonadales bacterium | reverse complement strand
AAAGGCGCGGTTTTTGTCGAGGAATTGTCTGAAGTGCCAGACGGTGCGCGCACCGTTTTCAGCGCGCACGGCGTTTCGCGCGATATCGAGAATGAAGCGGCGGCACGCGGGCTACCCGTACTCGACGCGACCTGCCCGCTGGTAACCAAGGTGCATATCCAGGGCAGGCGCTATGCCACGCAGGGCCGCACGATCGTGCTGATCGGGCATGAAGGCCATGCCGAGGTGGAAGGCACGATTGGCCAGGTCGACGCGCCCGTCCATCTCGTCTCATCGGAAGCTGATGTCGCCGCACTCGATATGCCGCAGGATGCGCCGCTCGCCTATATCACCCAGACGACGCTGAGTGTTGACGATACCCGCGGCATCATCGCGGCGCTCACCGCACGCTTTACCAACATTACCGGGCCCGATGTGTCCGATATTTGCTACGCAACACAGAACCGGCAAACGGCGGTGCGCGATCTGTGCCGCGTGGTCGATATGCTGCTGGTGGTGGGGGCTGAATATAGCTCCAATTCCAGCCGCCTGCGCGAAATTGGCGTGGATGCCGGGCTGCCCAGCTATCTGGTGGCAGATGGCGATGCGGTTGATCCGGCATGGCTGGTCGGCGTCGAAACGATCGGCCTGACAGCCGGTGCCTCGGCCCCCGACGAACTCGTCGACAGCGTCATCGCCGCGCTGCGCGCGATTGGCCCCGTCACCGTCTCGCAACTGGACGGGATTGAGGAAACACTGGAATTCAGCCTGCCTTCCGAGCTAAGGAACGTCATCCCGTCGGCTGCACGTTCATCGGTGCAGGTTGCGGCTGAATAGGAACGAACTGCATGACCCTTCCGATCAATCTGCTCGCGCGCATCGGCGGCTACACCGTCAAGAAGCATATCAGCGGCAAAAAATACCCGCTCGTGCTGATGCTTGAGCCGTTGCTGCGCTGCAACCTGGCCTGCCCCGGCTGCGGCAAGATCGATTACCCGGATGCGATTTTGAACCAGCGGCTGAGCTATGATCAGTGCATGGACGCGATCGATGAATGCGGCGCGCCTGCCGTCTCCATCGCGGGTGGTGAGCCGTTGCTCCACCGCGACATGCCCAAGATCGTCGAAGGCTATATCGCCAAGAAAAAGTTCGTCATCCTGTGCACCAACGCATTGCTGCTGAAGAAAAAGATCGACGATTACAAACCGTCGACATTCTTCACCTGGTCGATCCATCTTGATGGCGACAAGGGCATGCACGATCACGCGGTCGATCAGGACGGCACCTATGAAGTCGCGATCGAGGCGATCGAGCTGGCCAAGGCCAAGGGCTTCCGCGTTCAGGTGAACTGCACCGTGTTCGACGGAGCGGACCCCGAGCGGCTGGCGAATTTCTTTGACGAAATGGAAAAGCGCGACGTCGAGATCACCGTGTCGCCGGGCTATTCCTATGAGCGCGCCGCCGACCAGGAGCATTTCCTGACGCGCGAACGCACCAAGAATTTCTTCCGCGACGTGTTCCGCCGCGGCGACGGCGGCCGCAAGTGGAAGTTCACCAATTCGCCGCTGTTCCTGGATTTCCTGGCGGGCAATCGCAGCTATGAATGCACCCCCTGGTCGATGCCGCTGCGCACCGTGTTCGGCTGGCAAAAGCCCTGCTATCTGGTCGGCGAAGGCTATGTGGATAGCTTTGCCGAGCTGATGGAAGGCACTGATTGGGATCAGTACGGCGTCGGCAAGTACGAAAAATGCTCGAACTGCATGGTCCATTGCGGCTTCGAAGGCACCGCGACGACCGATTCGATCCGCAACCCGCTGAAAATGTTCACTGTGGGCCGCAAGGGCATCCGCACCGAAGGCCCGATGGCACCGGATATCGACCTGTCGAACGCCCGCCCCTCCGAAGACGTCCACTCAACGCATGTCGAGCGCGAGCTGGAACGGATCAAGACAGCGGACCCGGACGGTTTCAAGCGGGTGCAGCGCGCGGCCTGACTCCGGGCATGATGGAGGATCGGTGAGATGACATTCGGCTATGCGCTGATGACGATCGCGATCCTTCAATTCACGCTCATCCCGTTGCTGGCCGATCTCAATCGCAGCCATGCAGCCAACCCCGCATGGCCCGGCCATGCGCGTTTTCATGTTGTCACCCAGGTGTTGACGACGTCCGCCCTTGGCGGCTTGGCGTTGTTTTTCCTGTGGGGCGGGCGGGTGGCCCCGTCGCTTGGCGTATGTATCGCCATGATGCTCGCGCTCGTGGCGCTCGGCGGCTTTTTCGCCAGCGCGGTTGCGACGCCGATTTATGGCGGGCAAGTCGCTGCACTTGGCGGTATCGCTGGTACGCGGATCGGCAAAGTTGACGGCAATATCGCCAATTTCGGCGGTTCACTCCTTTTGCTCGTCATCGGCCGGGCAATGCTGCTCTAACATGACGAAAGCGCCTCCAGCCGCCACCAGCAAGCTCATGCGCCGCTTGCTGCGCCGCGCGCTCATCGCCGCTGCCATCATCGCAACCACCACCGCCGCCGGAGCACAAATGACCGAGCATGTCGCCAGGGGTAGTTTCGACGTTAAACTGACGCCGACGAGCGCGCCCGATGCAGCGGTGGGCGCGATGTCCATTGCCAAGACCTTCCACGGCGATCTCGACGGCACCAGCGCAGGCGCGATGCTGGCGGTGCGCACGCCGATTGATGGATCGGCGGGTTATGTCGCGATGGAGCGGGTGACGGGCACGCTGGCGGGGCACAAGGGCAGCTTTGCGCTGCAGCACAGCGGCACGCTGAACCAGGGCGAGCCGACCCTTTCGGTATCGGTTGTGCCTGATTCGGGCACGGGTCAACTCGCGGGGCTGAAGGGCACGATGGACATCATCGTTTCGCCCGGCCGTCACGATTACGTGTTTCGCTACACGCTCCCCTGATCGAGCAGCGTCGCCCAGACGGGCCGAAGCGCGGCATCCACCTTCGCCAGTGATTTGAATGCTGCTTCGGCGCTTCGCCCGGTGCGGATGAGGGTGGGCAACTGCGCAGGGTGGCGGGCCAGCGACGCCAGCACCTTGCCCAGCGCCATTGATCCATCGGGGTTCATCCCCACCAGCGCGGCGGGTGGCAGCGTCTCTTGGGCGGTATCGGAAATGGTGCGAATCGCGATGAAGGGCAGGCCATGCTGCGCGGCGACGCGGGCGGCGATGTGCGATTCCATGTCGACCGCCAGCGCCCCGGTGGCTGCGTAGAGCGCGGCCTTTTCAGATGCGGTGGCGGCGATGTGATTCTGGCCGATGATGCGCCCGTGGTGGGCGTGGGGGAGCGTTTCTCTCAATTTCTTCCCCCAACCGTTCGTGTCGAGCAAAGTAGAGACACCTTGCACAGCGTCGGGTTCAAGTTTCTCGACGTCGCTCGAAACGAACGGAAAGGGGAAGTGGACAACCACGTCGCCCGCCTTCAACGCTGGATCCAGCGCGCCGGCAATGCCGCTGGAAACGATCATCGCCGCACCGGGTGCCTGTCCGTTCAGAACAGCCTCCAGCCGCGCCGCATCTCCGCCGCCGGGGATGGCAATAACGCCAAGCCCGCGCAGGATATTCGCCTCGCGCTGCAGCCCGCAGGCGATGAGGATCACGGCATCCACCCCATGCTACCCGTCATGCTGAACTTGTTTCAGCATTCACCGCGCCTCACTGACGGAACGGGTTTGAGCAATGGACCCGGAAACGGGTTCAAGTTGGCGGTCGGGCAGGGCCAGCGGGGAACATTGGCGACCCTCACATCCCGAACGCCACGGTCTTGTCGTTCGACCGCTTCAAGTTCCGATACCGTGCCACCGCCCAGAGCGGGAAATATTTGGGATAGCCGTGATAGCGCAGGTAAAACACGCGGGGGACGCCGCCACCGGTGTACATTTCCTGCCCCCACAGCCCGTCCGCTTCCTGATGCTCCACCAGCCATTCCACCCCGCGCGCGACCGCCGGATGCTCCACCACACCCGCCGCCATCAGCGCCAGCAGCGCCCAGGCGGTTTGCGATGCGGTGGAGGGGGCGGGGGTGTAGCCCGCATAATCCAGGGCATAGCTGTCACAATCCTCGCCCCAGCCGCCATCGGCGTTCTGGATCGACACCAGCCAGTCAACCGCGCGCTCCATGGTGGGTGCCTTGGGCGACACCCCCGCCGCGTTGAGCGCGCACAGGACTGACCAGGTGCCGTAAATATAATTCACCCCCCAGCGGCCGAACCATGATCCGTCGGGCATCTGCTCTTCCGCCAGATAGGCGAGCGCGGCCCGCATCCGATCGCTGTCGGTTTCGCCCAATTGCGCCATCATTGATACGCAGCGCGCGGTGACGTCGCTGGTGGGCGGGTCAAGCAGCGCGCCGTGATCGGCAAAGGGGATGTTGTTCAGGTAATGATGGGTATTGTCGGCATCGAACGCGCCAAAGCCGCCATTTTTTGATTGCAGCCCGACCGTCCATTCATTGCCGCGCGCGATGGCATCATTATAGCCGCCAGCCCCAACGCCAGCGGGCGCGAGTTTGTCGCGCGCCCGGTCCATCGCCATCACCACCACGGCGGTATCGTCAAGATCGGGGTAGTGCGCGTTGTTATACTGGAAGGCCCAGCCGCCGGCGCGCACATCCGGCTTCACCTCAGCCCAGTCGCCCTTCACGTCGAGCACCTGGAGCGGCTTCAGCCATTCCAGTGCGGCCTTTGCGCGGGCCTCATTCTCCTCGCCGCCGGCCTCCAGCATGGCATGCGCGGCGAGCGCGGTATCCCACACGGGGGAGACGCAGGGCTGGCAATAGGCCTCATCGTCCTTCACCACGAGCAGCTTTTCAACCGACTTGCGCGCGATGGCCCGGTGGGGATGATCCTCCGGATAGCCCAGGCAATCGAACATCATCACCGAATTCGCCATCGCCGGGTAAATCGCGCCTAGCCCATCCTCACCGTTAAGCCGTTCGGTGACGAAATCGACACAGGCCTGCACCGCCTTTGCCCGCAACCCTTTGGGCCAAAGCGGCTCGACGCGCTTCAGCACCACGTCCAGCCCGCCGAAGAACAGCTGCCAGTGGCGTTTTGCGCCCTCAGCCTGGCTTTTCAGTGGCGCGGCTTTCAGCGTGTAGAGTTCGTCCACCTTCACGCCCGACGGGTTCTTGGCCACCGGCTGCTTGGCGGCCAGCACCAGCAGCGGCACGATCACGGTACGTGCCCAATAGCTCATCTTGGAAAGGTGCACCGGGAACCAGCGCGGCAGTAGGATCAGTTCAACCGGCATGGTGGGCACCACCGCCCAGCTCCCCGCCCCGAACAACGCCAGCTGAATCCGCGTGAACACATTCACTGCCGCCGCCCCGCCCGCTGCATGGATCGCGGCGCGAGCGCGGGCCATGTGCGGCGCATCGATATCGTCGCCGATCATCTTCAGCGCATAATAGGCCTTCACGCTGGCGGATGTGTCGAACGCGCCGCCATGGAACAGCGGCCAGCCATGATGCTCGGCGGATTGGATACGGCGCAAATACGTGCCGATCTTCGCTTCGAGTTCGGCGTCGCGCGGTTCGCCCAGATAATGTTTCAGCAGCACGAATTCGGCGGGGATGGTGGCATCTGCCTCCAGCTCGAACACCCAGTGCCCGTCGTCCTTTTGCGCGCGCGACAGCGCGGCGGCGGCGCGGTTGGCGCAGGCGTCTATGGTGGCGAGGGGGTCGATGATCGTTGCGGTGTCGGTCATGATTTCTGGCTTTAGCTTGGGTTGCTATGGTTTCAAAATCTCCGTTCGCCCTGCTGTTCGACCGTTGAAAGAAGAGGCAGGGCTTCGACAAGCTCAGCCCGAACGGGGCGGGGCACGGCGCGTAAAGGTCATTGCCGCGCTAGGCGGGCCGCCGCCACGCCAGACCTGATCGCGCCCTCAATCGTCGCGGGCAGGCCGGTTTGCGTCCAGTCGCCCGCCAAAAACAGGTTGCGCCAGCGCGTTTTCGCGCCCGGCCGCCGCGCGTCCTGCTCAGGCGTGGCGGCAAAAGTGGCGCGCTTTTCCTTCACGATCTGCCAGGCGGGCAGGGGGGCACTGATCCCGTGCACCGCGCAGATTTCTGCCCAGAACAACGCAGCAAGTTCGGCGCGATCAGCGTCGACCAGCCGGTCAGCGGCGCTGACGGTGATCGACAGCCGATCGTCGAACGCGAATATCCATTCGGTCGTCCCGCCCACCACGCCGATCATCGCGGGGGTGCCCGGCGGCGGCACAAAGGCGAAATGCGCGTTGACGATCGCCCGGAATTCATTGGGCACCACAAGTCCCGGCACCAGCGCCTCCGCCACCCAGGGCGGCACGGCGAGCACCACCGGCCCTGTCACGGCGACCGGCCCGTCGCCAAAATCGAGCGCCGCCACCCGGTCGCCCTCAAACACCAGCGACCGCAGCCGCTTGCCGGTTGCCACCGCGCTGCCATGCGCGCACAGCCAATCAATCGCCGGATCAACAAAGGCGGCGGCGAGCGTGGGTTCGGCAATGCGGGGCCGGGTGGCCAGCCCCCCGCGCGCCAGCGATCCGCGCACCACGGCGGCTGCCAGCGTTGCCGATCCCTCTCGCGGATCGGTGTTCAGTGCCGACAACAACACCGGTTCAAGCAGCCGATCCCATAGCACGCCGTTGGTTTCGATCCGGTTTGCGACGGTATCGGCGCTGCCGCCCACCAGCAGCCGCCCGAGGGCCAGATGTGCGCCCACCCCCGCACCCGGCACGCGGCGGTTTTTGTCGAACAGCCACCAGGGCACCGCGCTGTCATTGGGGCGGAAGGTCCAGCGATTGCCGCTCGCCAGATCGGCGAACTCGAAATCGGCATGGTCCGGCCCGCTCAGCCGGTCGCGCGCACCGATGGTGGTCAGATACGCCATCACCGCGTCGTTGCCCGCCAGCACCAGATGGTTGCCGTTGTCGATCACCCGGCCAAGCTGGGGATCATGATAGCTCCGGCAGCGCCCACCCGCCTGCGCCGCGCTGTCGCTGACGTCCACGGCATAGCCCGCGCGTGTCAGTTCGACGGCGGCGGAAAGGCCCGCCATGCCAGCGCCGATAACATGGGCCGTCAACGAAACAGCCACAGCTTCCCAACCGTCAGGATCAGCGCAGCCTTGTTCACCTTGATCCGCTCGCGCGGGGGTGCCCAGCCGACGCCCTGCATGCGGCCCAGGATCTTGTGATACACCGCAGCCATCAGGCGCGGCGCGATCAGATGCCCCTTGGGCTTGGCGTTCAGGATCGCCTCTGCAGCCAGATAATGCTGCTCGGCCAGCGCGGCGAGCGCCCGGCAGGCGGGGTCGATATTGGCGTCACGCGCTACGCTGTCCGGGCTGGTCATGTCGACGCCCGCCGCCGCCAGATGCTCGCGCGCCAGATAAACCCGGCCAATCGCTGCATCCTCATCAATGTCGCGCAGGATGTTGGTGAATTGCAACGCGCGACCCAGATGGTGCGCCAGCGCGATCCCCTGGGCATCGTCCATCCCGAAAATCTTGACGGATAATCGCCCGACGGCGGACGCCACCCGGTCGCAATACAGGTCCAGCTCTTCGAAACTGGGATAGCGCACGAAATCAGCGATATCGGTTGCCATCCCGTCGATCACCGCCAGAAAATCGGCCTTGTCCAGCCCGAAGCGGCGCACCGCCTCTGCCACCAGCGCTCCCCGACCCGGATCGCCGCCCGCGTAGAGCGATTCGATATCGCCGCGCCACAGGTCAAGCGCGGCGGCGCGGTCTGCCCGCGCGCCTTCCTCGTCATCGGCGATGTCATCTACGATGCGGCAAAAGCCGTACACGGCGTACATCGCCTCGCGTTCCGCCTTGGGAAGTACGCGCATCCCGGCATAAAAGCTGCTGCCCGATACCTGGGCCTGCAGCGCGGCGGGGGTGTTGTCCGGGTTCATGCCGCCAGCCTTTTTAGCGCAGCCCAGGCCGCCAGCCCGGCCATTTCGGCCTTGCGGTGGTGGACGCGTTCGCTCAGCGGATCGTGCGTCAACAGCCGCCGGGTCAGGCTTTCGGCGAGCCGCTGGATGATGGCCACTTCCACCGCCAGGCGTTTGTCCTTGATCTGGGCGGAAAACACCGATGATTGCTTCAGAAGCCCCATGGTCCGCTCCGCCATCGCCACGATCACCGATCGCAAGGCGGGGCTGGCCTTGTCTGCGCCCAGATCGGCTACGTCTGCCCCCGCCGCCGCCAGCATGTCGAGCGGGATATAGACCCGGTCGATCGCCCGGTAATCCTTGCCGCAATCCTGCAGGTGGTTGATCACCTGCAGCGCCGCGCACAACGCGTCGGATGCAGCCCAGGTGCTGCGATCCTCATGGTGCACATCAAGCACATATCGGCCGACCGGCATCGCCGACACCCGGCAATAATCGATCAGCGCATCCCAGCTGGCGCAGCGATTGACGGTGCAGTCCTGCTCAAACGCGGTCAGCAGGTCCAGCCCGTGCTGTGGGGATAGTTTGTAATCAGCCAGCACGCCGCGGAGCGCCAGCGCCTCCGCATTTGAATCACTGGTGCCCGCCAGCGTGGATCGCATCGCGCCGAGCAGCGCCAGTCGTTCGTCAGCCGGGGCCTGTTCATTGTCCGCCACATCATCCGCCGCGCGGGCGAAATGGTAAAATGCCATCACCGGCGCGCGGTGTTCACGCTTCAGCATGAAGCTGGCAACGGGGAAATTCTCGTCCTTGTGCCCCTTGCCGGAGGCGAGGGTGGCCGCCGATGCCGTCATGCGTCCAGCGCCGCTTGTGCGCGGCCCTTCCACATCCCGCCGCGCCCGCGCCAATGCGCCCAGGCCGACGCAAAGGTGCAGCCCGCGTAAAACAGCGCGATTCCCGGCAGCGCGATGCCCCGTAAGGGCGATCGACGATAGAATCGCAGCATCGGTTGAAACGCGATTGCCATCAGTGCCCAAGCCCCTAGTCCCAGCAGCTGCGCATAGCCCCGCCCGGCCAGTGTCAGCAATACCGGGCCAAGGTAAATCAGCGCCAACCCGAACAATGTTCCCACCAGCAGCACCGGCGAATAGCCAAGCTGGGCATAGGCGGACCGCGAAATCATCGCGCCGACAGAGCCCCAGCTGTCATACACCCGGATGCTCACCGATCGATTGGTCAGCCCCAGCCATATAGGCCCCTGCCGCTTCATCAGCGCCCCGAACGCGCAATCATCGATCAGTGCCGCCCGCACCGCCGCGATGCCGCCCGCCTTTTCCAGCGCCGCCCGGTTGGCGAGCATGCACCCGCCCGCCGCCGCGCCGACGCCGGTCGGTTTGTTCACCGCACCGAACGGGTAGAGCATCTGGAAAAACCAGACGAACGCGGGGATCAGCGCCCGCTCTGCCATGCTGTCGCAGCGCAGCCGCGCCATCAGCGACACCAGCACGCGTTGCTCCCCCACCGCGCGGGTGACGAGGCTGCGCAGCGTATCGGGCGCATGCGCGATATCGGCATCGGTCAGCCACAGATAATCAGGGGTGTCGCCCGCCGCGGCGATGCCCTGCGAGACCGCCCAAAGCTTGCCCGTCCAGCCTGGCGCGAGGGGTTGGCCGGTGATTATCGTCAAACGGTTCAGCACTTTAAGCCCCTCCCCTTCAGGGGAGGGGTTGGGGGTGGGGGCTGTCAGTCTCACCGAGTCTGCGCTTGGGGACAGGCCCCACCCCAACCCAGAATCAGGTCGGTCAGGCTCCCAGCCTGACCTGAACCGTGCGGGGCACGGTTCACCTGATGCTCCTGAAGGGGAGGGGCTTGATGTTTGGAGACTCCGCGCAATCCCCGCCGTGCCATCGCTCGAATTGTCGTCCACCAGGATCACCCGGAAATCGCCCGGATAATCCTGCGCCAGTAAACTGCCGATCGACCGGGCGATCACATCCGCCTCATCGCGCGCGGGCACGACGGCGGTGACGGCCGGCCAGTGCGCAGGTTCGGCGGGCAGGCCGCGTGTGTCCCGCTCCGCCGTCAGCCAGAATCCGTGCCGCGCGAACACCAGCACCAGCCATACCGCCAGCGCCACCCCGCCTGCCACCAGCCCGATCATGCAATCTTCCCTGCCGCGCGGAACCAAGCAATCGCATCGGCCAGCGCTTCCGGATAGGGTCGCGCACGATAGCCTAGCTCAGTTTCCGCCTTGGTGGACGCGTAATACATGTTGTGCGCCGCCATTTTCAGCGAATCGACCGTCAGGAACGGGTCACCACCGGTCAGCTTGGCGATTGCCTCATTGGCATAGGCCATCGGGAATAACAGCCCGCGCGGGATGCTGATCGTCGGGGGCTTGCGGCCCATGATGCGGGCAATCTCGGCCAGCATCGCGCGCAGCGCAACGTCCTGCCCGCCCAGCACATAGCGTTCGCCGACCCGCCCCATTTCCAGCGCGCGCAGATGTCCGTCGGCAACGTCATCGACATGCACCAGGTTCAGCCCGCTTTCGACAAAGGCAGGCATGCGGC